>NZ_JBALOW010000037.1:38733-99343 GCF_036965085.1 Bacillus sp. JJ1532 | reverse complement strand
CAATAAAAGGTAAGCGACATATAAGTTTCTTTTTCTTCAAAATTCTACATATTAAACGGATTGTGGTTTGACATTGAAAATAGCAATAATGAGGTGCGTTTATGAAGTTATTTTCTAATTCAATTACGACTATTGAAAATGGTCTAAATTATTCTTCTCTAAAACAAAAAGTTATATCACAAAATATAGCAAATGAAGCAACTCCTGGATATAAAGCAAAAGAGGTTAGCTTTAAGCAATCATTGGAAACGGCAGTTAACCGATCAATAGAAGCTAATCGGACCGATCAAAGACATTTTTCCTTTAAAAGCAGTCCGCTTTCGAATGCGGGAATCATTAATCGGAAAAACGTGTCTTATAATCATAACGGTAATAGCGTGGATATTGATAAGGAAATGACAGACTTAGCCGGAAACCAAATTTATTACAATGCACTTATAGACCGAATTAGCGGTAAGTTTTCAAGCTTGCAGACTGTTATAAGGGGAGGTAAGTAGACATGTCCATTTTTCATAGCATGAATAATTCTGCTTCTGCTTTAACAGCACAAAGATTAAGAATGGATGTCATCTCATCGAATATGGCGAATGCGGAATCAACGAGAGGAAAGCTAGTTAATGGCGAATGGCAGCCCTATCGCCGTAAATCGGTCGTACTTGAACCGAAAGAAGGGCAGTTCTCCAACTTTCTAAATAACGCAATGAATCGTTCTAGTGCCGGTAATGGAGTGAAGGCTACAAGAATTATTGAAGACGAAACACCGTTTAAGCTCGTTTATAATCCAGAGCATCCGGATGCAAATGATGAAGGATACGTTGAGCTGCCGAATGTTGACCCTTTGCGGGAAATGGTAGACCTAATAAGTGCAACAAGATCATATGAAGCGAACGTGACCGTTCTTAATGCTTCCAAAAGCATGTTAATGAAAGCATTAGAAATTGGAAAATAGAGGAGCAGAATAAATGAATAATGTCGGATTCCCTTCTGTTAGCAATATTTTAAGGCCACAGGAAACTAAACAGACTCATACATATACACCATTCGAAGCTCACAAGAGTTTTGCGTCCGTACTAAAAAATTCAATTCAAGAATTAAATAAGCTCCAAAATGAATCAGACAAAATGACTGAAAAACTCGTAAAAGGTGAAAATGTTGATTTGCATCAAGTCATGATTGCCTCTCAAAAAGCGAGTGTTACATTGCAGGCAACACTTGAAATTCGCAATAAAGTCATTGAAGCCTATCAAGAGACTATGCGAATGCAAGTGTAATAGATTCATTGGTTTCATACATACAAAAACAATTTTAAAGCTAAAAACTTCTGTTTTGCGGTTATTAGCTGCCAAAGAGTGAGACAGAATAACCGGGGGATTGAAATGAAAGAATCGTTTCGGAAATATAAAGAAAATATCCAAGGATTTTGGCAAAGTCGAACCAAAAAGCAGAAGGTTCTGCTTTTTGGTTCCGTCCTTTTATTTATCATAATTGTTACAGGTGCATCGTTATTAGCGACTAGGACTACATTAGTTCCGCTTTATAGCAATCTTACACCCTCTGAAACAGGGACTATTAAAGAGAGTTTAGACGGCAGAGGCATTAAATCAGAAATAGCAGACGGTGGAACTACGATTAAAGTGCCAGAGGAAGTAGTAGATACACTTAAAGTTGAACTTGCAGCTGAGGGGATACCGAAATCTGGTAATATCGATTATTCATTTTTCAGTCAGAACGCTGGTATAGGTACAACGGAAAATGAATTTAAAATGATCAAATTAGATACAATGCAAACAGAATTAGCAAATTTAATAAGAGGGATTGAAGGGGTTACTGACGCAAAGGTCATGATTAACCTCCCCGAAAAAGGAATTTTTGTTAAAGATCCTTCTGAAGAAGCATCAGCTTCTATTGTTTTAAATACAAAATCAGGTTATCAATTTGAAGAATCTCAAATTCAAGCACTGTATCATTTAGTATCAAAAAGTATTCCTAATCTGCCTACTGATAATATCGTCATTACTAATCAATTCTTTGAGTACTTTGATTTAAAAAATAATCAAAATTCTACACCTGGCTCAACATTTGCCGAACAACATGAAATTAAAAAGCAAATTGAGCGAGATGTGCAGCGCCAAGTACAAGGAATGTTAGGCACACTAATGGGACATGACAAAGTTGTTGTGTCTGTGACGGCTGATGTTGATTTTACACAGGAGAACAGAGAGGAAAATCTAGTCACTCCAGTAGACGAAGAAAATATGGCCGGCATTGCTATTAGCGCCCAAAAAATAACGGAAACCTTTACAGGAAATGCAGATCAAGCAGGTGGCCTTGCTGCTGCTGAGGATCCTGCAGATGTTCCGGGTTCTTCTTATTTAGAAGGAAATGGGGCAAATGGTGATTATGAAAAAATCGAAGAAACGATAAATAATGAAGTAAATAAAATTCGCAAAGAAATAGTTGAGAGCCCATATAAAGTAAGAGATTTAGGCATACAAGTCATGGTTGAGCCGCCACAGCCAGAGGATCCAGCTTCTCTTCCTCAGGAAAGAGTAGATGATATAACCAAGATTCTTGCCACGATTGTTCGTACGACAATCGATAAAAAAGCAGGATCAGAAGAATTAACGGATGAAGCGATTAATGACAAAGTTGTCGTTTCAGTTCAGCCATTTAAAGGAAAAGTAGAATTCCCTAATGATGTTAAGCAAGTTCTGCCACTATGGGCTTACATTGTAGCTGGTGTGCTTCTTGCCATAATCGTTCTACTAATCTTCTTATTTATTAGGGCAAGAAGAAAACAAAAAGCAGAAGAACAGGAACTATTAGAAGTTGAGGAAGTCATTCATGTTCCGGACGTTAATGAGGAGCACGAGACAGAAAGCACAATGCGCAAAAAACAGCTTGAAAAAATGGCAAAGGAAAAGCCAGAGGATTTTGCAAAGCTTCTGCGTACTTGGATTGCTGAAGATTAGGGGGTATGGGTAATGGCAAAGAAAGATCAAAAAGAGCTATCGGGTAAGCAAAAAGCGGCCATACTTCTAATATCACTTGGACCTGATGTTGCATCATCTGTATATAAGCATTTAAGTGAAGAAGAAATAGAAAAATTAACCTTAGAAATCTCTGGTGTCAAAAAAGTTGATTCACTGGCAAAAGAAGAAGTCGTAGAGGAATTTCACAATATCGCGTTAGCTCAGGATTATATCTCCCAAGGCGGTATTGGGTATGCAAAAACGGTTTTAGAAAAAGCACTTGGGAATGAGCAGGCAGCTGTTATCATTAATAGGCTAACGTCTTCCTTGCAGGTGAGACCTTTCGACTTTGCAAGGAAAGCAGACCCGGCTCAAATCCTTAACTTTATCCAAAATGAGCATCCGCAAACGATAGCATTAATATTATCGTATTTGGATGCCGCTCAGGCAGGGCAAATCCTATCGGAGCTTCCGCAGGAAATGCAAGCAGATATTGCTAAAAGAATTGCCGTCATGGATAGCACAGCGCCAGAAATTATTAATGAAGTGGAACAAATACTCGAAAGAAAACTTTCAGCAACTGTTACACAGGACTATACACAAACTGGCGGAATTGAAGCAGTCGTTGACGTCTTAAATGGGGTTGACCGTTCTACTGAGCGGACAATTTTGGATGCTTTAGAAATTCAGGATCCAGAGCTTGCGGAAGAAATTAAGAAAAGAATGTTTGTATTCGAGGATATTGTTACCCTCGATAACCGCGCAATACAGCGAGTTATCCGCGATTGTGAAAGTGAAGATCTTATGCTTTCACTTAAAGTTTCAAGCGATGAAGTTAAGGAAATTATTTTCAAAAATATGTCTAAGCGTATGGTTGAAACGTTTAAAGACGAGATGGAATATATGGGGCCAGTTAGACTTCGAGATGTAGAAGAGGCCCAATCACGGATTGTTGCCATTATCCGCCGCCTAGAGGAAGCTGGAGAAATCGTCGTTGCCCGCGGTGGAGGAGATGATATCATTGTCTAGGTTAATCAAAGGAGTGCCGCCTTTAGTTAATCCTGTCCAAAACGACAAAAAAGTCATCGCAATCAAGGTTTTTAAACCGGAAGTTCTAGAAGATGAATTCGTTTCAGCTACAATAAATATGGAAGAACAAGTGCAATCACTGATTGAAGAGGCGCATAGGAAAGCTGAAGAAATATTAAACAGCTCAAGACATGAAGCGGAATTGATTCGTCAGCAGCTAGATGAAAATATTCAAGCCTTTGAGCAAGAAAAAGAAAGAATGGCTGGAGAAGCACATCAAACCGGATTCGAAGCAGGATTAACAGAAGGCCGAGAAAAAGGATATGTAGAATACCATGAAGTCATTCAATCAGCACATGATATCGTAGAATCGTCCAAAAAAGACTACCGAAGCCATGTTGAATCTTCAGAAAGAGAAATACTTGAGATTGGGATCAAAGTAGCCCAAAAGATATTAGGGAAAACGATCGAAGAGAATGAGGAAGAATTTTTACTTATTGTCAGACGGGCGCTAAAAGAAGCAAGGGACAATCAAGAGGTTCAATTGCATGTTCATCCAAGACACTATGATTTTCTTCTTTCAAATAAGGAAGAACTAAAAATGATTTTTCCAAAAGAAATAGATTTATTTATTTATCCAGATGATGAATTAGCAGTATCAAGCTGCATCATTGAATCGGTAAATGGGAGAATTGATGCCAGTATTGATAGTCAGCTAGAAGAAATAAAACGAAAGCTTATTGAAATGCTAGAGGGTGAGCAGGAATGAAGCTTTTGGATGTCATTGAGCAAATTGATCAGCTAGACTCCTTTAAACGCTATGGAAGAGTAAAGAGAGTAGTAGGTTTAATGATTGAGTCCCAGGGACCACCTGAAAGCTCGATTGGCGATGTTTGCTATATTCATGTAGGCAATAATCGAAAAAGAACCATTCAGGCGGAAGTAGTCGGTTTTAAAAACGAAGAAGTTATTTTGATGCCATATACAACTATTAATGATATTTCACCTGGCAGCCTGGTAGAAGCGACATCAAGGCCATTGGAAATAAAAGTTGGGGCTCAGCTGATCGGCTCAGTCATTGACTCGATGGGGCAGCCTCTTGATGGAACCCCATTGCCGAAAGGACTTTCTTCTGCGCCAACTGAGCAGGCTCCGCCCAATCCGCTCCAAAGACCGCCTATTTCTTCTGCTATGGAAGTCGGAGTTCGGATGATCGATAGTTTATTAACTGTTGGAATCGGACAGCGGGTTGGGATTTTTGCAGGAAGTGGTGTAGGGAAGAGTACTCTGCTAGGCATGGTTGCCAGGAATACAACTGCAGATTTAAACGTAATTGCCTTAATTGGAGAGCGTGGCAGGGAAGTGCGTGAATTTATTGAGCGTGACCTTGGTCCAGAAGGCTTAAGCCGTTCTATTGTCGTTGTCGCAACGTCTGATCAACCAGCATTAATGAGAATTAAGGGGGCCTATACAGCAACAGCCATTGCCGAATATTTTCGCGATAAGGGTCTAAATGTCATGATGATGATGGATTCGGTCACAAGGGTGGCGATGGCGCAAAGGGAAGTTGGACTTGCAATAGGTGAGCCCCCGACAACAAAAGGATATACCCCTTCTGTTTTTGCTATTTTGCCAAAGCTTCTCGAAAGAACTGGTACAAATGAAAAAGGATCCATTACAGCATTTTATACTGTTTTAGTAGATGGTGATGATATGAATGAACCCATTGCTGATACAGTCCGCGGGATATTGGATGGTCACTTTGTTCTTGATCGCGCTCTTGCTAATAAAGGTCAATATCCGGCGGTTAATGTGCTGAAAAGCGTCAGCAGGGTAATGAATAATATCGTTCCACCAGAACATATACGAGCAGCTGAGAAATTACGAGAGGCATTGAGTACTTATATGAATGCCGAAGATTTAATTAATATCGGAGCATATAAAAAAGGGTCATCCAGCGAAATTGATGAAGCTATAAGGCTCTATCCTAATATTATTTCCTTCTTAAAGCAGGGAACGCATGAAAAAATAACTTTTCAAGAAAGTGTTTACCAATTAAATAGCCTTTTAGGGAAAGGAGATTAATTTTCATGCAATACCAATTCAAATTTGAAAAAATCCTTACGATTAAAGAAAGAGAGAAGGATGAAGCACTAAACGTTTATAACCAATCAGTCAAAAGATTTGAAACAGCCGCTGAAAAATTGTATGAACTCCTTAAGAAAAAAGAGGATTTAGAAGACTATCAATCTTCAAGGCTAGTTAACGGGTTGCCAGTACAAGAAATTAGGCATCATCAGCACTTTATTCATCAATTGGAAAGAACGATCAAGCATTATCAGCAAATTGTTATGAATGCACGAAATCACATGAATTTTCAGCAGGAAAGGCTGCTGGAGAAAAATGTAGAAGTAAAAAAATATGAGAAAATTAAAGAAAAAGACATGACGAATTTTGCTGAAGATGTAAGGCTGCAAGAGGGAAGGCAAATGGATGATATCTCGATTCAGCATTATATGTATCGGGGAAATTAGGTGGTAAAGTGGACAAAGTACTAGAAGAAAAAAAGCAATCAAAATTTCAAGGCTTCATATTTGTGGTCTTAATTCCTTTATTATTTGCTATTACAGTAGCTCTTATTGTGATGACTATTCTTGGGATTAATGTTTTCGAACTATCAAAGGAATACGGTCAGAAGATTCCGTTTATATCTTCTGCCTTAAATGAAGAAGGTTCCCAAAGCATCGAAGACATAGAGTCAAAAATGATTGAACTTGAAGCGGAAATTAAAGACCGGGAAGCGAAGATTTCTAAGCTTGAAACGGAGATAGAGAATAAAGACGAGGAAATTTCACAAGTGCAATTAGAAAAGGAACGTCTGGAAGAAGAAATTCTTGAACTAACAGCGATGAAAGATGAAAACAAACGTGCATTTAAGGATATTATCAAAACCTATGAAACGATTTCAGCAAAGAAAGCTGCTCCGATACTTTCACAAATGGGTGAGGAAGAAGCTTTACAAATCCTTTCAAGCATTAAAGCTGATACACTAGCAGCTATTATGGAAAAAATGAATCCGGAAGATGCAGCTAGGTATACGGAGCTGTTAACAGCCAACGCTGAAAATCAATTGGAAAACTCTCCGTAATGTAAAAGAGTTAAATGAAAGGGGGTGAAAAAATGGAAATGAGCGGATTAGGAGCAATTAATACGATTGTATCCAACAACGGAAATTCTAGTTCAATCAGCAAAAATCCAACTGGATTTGGGGCTTTGGTTGCAGGATTGATGGGGAATTCAACAAACCCTGTACAAGATAAGGATACTTCAAACAATTTACCTAGTGATGAGGTTGAAAGTTTACTTCAATTTCTGCAGACAGCAGATGTTTTTGCACTGGAAAATGGGGCTGAGCTAATTGATGGATCAAATCTTAGTTCTACGGAAGTCATCAAAATAATAGAAAATGAATTAAATTTATCCACTGATGAACTTTACGAACTGCTAAGTAAATTTTTCAATGATATTAGTTCATCTGCAAAGAGTGAAAAGCCAAGTGATGAGGATGTTTCCCAAATAGATATGGTCCTTGCAATGATCCAATCAATTATTTCTATTCAAAAGCAAGATATGAAAATAGAACCGAATAAAGACTTTGGACAAGCAATGAAAGCAATCAAACTTTTTGAGCTGTTATCTGCACATGAGGATTCTTTAGGTAATCAATTAAAGTTAAAAGAATTTATGAAGAATATCTCTGAAAAGCTAGAAACGGCATTAAATAGTACAAATTCCTCTGATAGAGGTGAATTTGTAAGGAAAACATTTCAAACTCTTGTAAATGAGTTGAATGGAAAAGTTGTATCGGGCACTGATAAAGCGGGAGAACAAATCGCAAAAGCATTGAATAAATCTGAGCCTGTTAATCATCAAGGATTCATTCAATTTCAGCAATTATCCAAACCTGAGCAGTTAACTATGCTATCAAGTTCTGGCAGACCTGTTTCAGCCGAGCAGCTGATTGAGCAATTCGAATCCATTCTATCTAAAAGCCAATTATTGAAAAGCGGCGGGACTCAAAGACTATTCCTTAAGTTAAATCCAGAAAATCTCGGATCACTTAGAATAGAGTTAATTCAGAAGGATTCAACAATCATAGCCCGGATTCTTACATCGACCGCAAATGCAAAAGATATGATGGAGTCGCATTTGAACGGGTTAAGACAAGCCTTCCAATCGCAAAATATTCAAGTGGAGAGAATTGAGATCTCTCAAGCTTTTACTTCTCAGGAACGCAGTTTTAATCGTGAAGGGCAACATCAAGGTCAGGAAAGACAGCAGCAAGAAGAGCGTCAAGAAAAACAATCAGGAGATTTTAACCACTCATTCGAAGAAGCACTTCTTAATACAGAAGCGTAGGTGTGATAAACATGACTAATACGATTGATTCGTCTTTAATGCTATCAAGCTATCAAAAAGAACAGAGAAAAACGGGCTCGGATATTTTAGGAAAAGATGACTTTCTAAAAATATTAATGGTCCAGCTCCAAAACCAGGATCCAATGAATCCGATGCAGGATAAAGATTTTATTGCCCAAATGGCCACTTTTTCAACATTAGAGCAGATAACGAATATGGGAAAGTCAATGGATAAATTTGTGAAGGTCCAGGAGCAGAGTCAATTAATTGCCTATAACCAATTTGTCGGCAAGGACATTACATGGCATAAAGTTTCTGAAGCAAAAGAACAGGGTGGAACTCCTGTAATTGAGGAAGGAAAAGGGAGAGTAGCATCCGTTCAGTTTAAGGATAATAATGTCCTATTTATCCTTGATGACGGAACGAAACTAGAACCGGGCAATATTTCGCAAATCAACGAAACATCAAAAGAAAATTCGATGGTTCAAGCGAGCATGATGATTGGAAAATCGGTTACATACTTAGCAGAAAAAGCAGAAAAAACAGGATTAGTAAAATCAGTTTCCTTTAAAGATGGGAAAACACTGTTTCAATTAGATGATGAAAAGACTACAATCACTGCTTCGCAAATAACAAAAATAGAATAATGAGAAGGTGATTGAATGGATAAAATGATGTTTCATCCGATTCAATCGAAAGCCGTTATAAGCCCGAAGGCCAAACCATTTAAGCCGGAATTGCAAAGCTCTCAAAAATTTGCCGCCCATCTACAAACGGCTCTTCAGCCCCAAGGTAAATTAGTAGTGAGTAAACACGCACAGGATCGCATGCACCAGAGAGGAATTCAGATTAATGAATCTCACTGGAAGCAAATTGCAGACAAAGTTCTCGAAGCTAGAAAAAAGGGTGTAAATGAATCACTCGTATTGCTTAAAGATGCGGCGCTCATTGTCAGCGCAAAAAACAATACAGTGATCACGGCAATGGATCGGGACGAAGCCCGAACACAAATATTTACGAATATTAATGGAACTATTATTTTAGATCAATAAATATTGGCTGGACCTGTTAAAGGAAGCCAAAGCTGCGGACTGACAGAAGCAGCTATATACGAAAGGAGCAATCATTTAATGCTACGTTCAATGTATTCAGGGATAAGTGGACTTAGAAACTTTCAAACAAAGCTTGATGTAATTGGCAACAACATCGCAAACGTAAATACTGCAGGATTTAAAAAGGGTCGTGTTACTTTTAAAGATGCAATGAGCCAAACTATTGCCGGAGCCAGTGCTTCAACTGAAAACCGTGGTGGTAAAAACTCGATGCAGGTTGGATTAGGGTCATCCTTGTCAACTATTGATACTATTCATACTGGATCCAGCTTGCAAACAACAAATCGACCACAAGATTTAGCAATTGAAGGCGATGGATACTTTGTAGTAAAACAAGGAAATGCAGAATTTTATACTCGTGCTGGGAATTTTTATCTTGATGATAATGGGACTCTAGTTAATGGTGATGGTTATAAAGTTCAAGCTTACCAAGTCAATGATGGAAAAGTGTCAAATACTTATGGGAATGTGACAATTAACGTGAATGCGTTATTACCTGCCACAACGACAAGTAAAATTGACATCGCAGGAAATTTAGATCCAAATACACTTAAGGATGAGGTTTTTACTCAACAAGTAAAGGTAGTAGATACAAAGGGAAAAGAACATACCATTGATGTAAAGTATAAAAAAGATACTGATCCTGACTCAGATCCAACTGTACCTCAAACTTGGAATGTATATTTTGGTAAGGATACAACGGGAACAGAAGATTTAGTAATAACATTCCCACTTGATCCTACCACACCCCCAACAATAACAGGTGATATTACCTTGTCTGATGGGACTACTATTTCAGGTACAGACTTAACACTATCTGTAGAGGAACTTACAAGTACAGCTGGTTCAGGCATATCTGTTATGGCAGCTCCAAATGGCTTTACAGCTGGAAAACTTGAAAGCTTCAGCATTGGTGCAATGGGAGAAATAAATGGTGTGTATTCAAATGGACAAATATCCACTCTTGGCCGCCTAGCCATTGCTAAATTTAGCAATACATCAGGCTTAAATAAAACTGGCGGGAACTTATTCCAAGAAACAATTAGCTCTGGACCAGCAAATGTCGGTGCAGCTGGTGAAGGCCGTGGCACAATCGCATCCGGAGCCCTAGAAATGTCAAACGTCGACCTTTCCGAAGAGTTCACAGAAATGATCACAGCCCAACGTGGTTTCCAAGCAAACACAAGAATTATCACAACTTCAGACGAGATTTTACAAGAGTTAGTTAACCTAAAACGATAGGTAAGGGAGGGACAGGGTCTTGAGGCTTAACGTCCTAAGGCCCTGAACATAACATTGATTAAAGTTAGTCGCCTAAATGGAAAACCATTTACACTAAATGCAGTGTTTATTGAAACGATAGAGTCTTTTCCCGATACAACAATTACGTTAACGAATGGCCGAAAGTATGTTGTGAAAGAATCGGAGGATACTGTATCGAAGCTTGTAAAGGAATTCTATCAATCTGTCAGCCTTTTGGGGCAGCAGCAAATGGGAGAAAGAGAGAATGAAGAATAATAAGCTGGTCATGATCATGTTAATATTGCTTGTGGCTATTGCCTTAGTTGGAGCTGTCGCGATTATTATTGTTAAACAGCTTAATGATAATTCTGGCCCGAAAGAACCGTCAATTGATGAAGTATTAGAGGCATCTGTTGACGTTCCGCAAATTACAACTAATTTAGCAAGCAATGATTTTATCCGTATTTCATTTAAAATTCAAACAGATAGTAAAAAAGCAAAAGAGGAACTAGAAAAAAGAGATTTTCAAGTAAAGGACATCATTATCCAAGAATTATCTGAAATGGCAGCTGAAGATATTCAGGGTAAAGAGGGTCAGAAAAAGCTAAAAGAGGATTTAAAGGGAAAAATCAATACGATTTTGCAAAAAGGTGAAGTTGAACAGGTATATATTACTGAAAATCTCCTCCAATAGAACAACAATATTAAAATTTATAGTCAAAGGCTGGAGGTGAGGTTTCATGTCAGGTGAAGTTTTATCACAGAGTGAAATAGATGCGCTCCTTTCTGCATTATCAACAGGTGAAATGGATGCAGACGAGCTTAAAAAAGAGCAGACTGAGAAAAAAGTTAAGGTCTATGACTTTAAAAGGGCGCTGCGCTTTTCAAAGGATCAAATTAGAAGTTTAACTAGAATCCATGAAAATTTTGCACGGCTGTTAACTACTTTCTTCTCTGCACAATTAAGAACTTATGTCCAAATTACTGTCGCATCAGCCGATCAGATTCCATATGAAGAGTTTATTAGGTCCATCCCGAAAATGACGATATTAAATGTTTTTGAGGTGCCCCCTTTAGATGGAAGAATCCTGATGGAAGTCAATCCCAATATTGCTTACGCATTAATGGACAGAATGATGGGCGGCAAAGGCTCGAGTATAAATAAGGTTGATAATTTAACAGAAATTGAAACAAAAATTATGTCTACCACTTTTGAACGAGCATTTGAGAATTATATGGAAGCCTGGAGCACGATTGAAGAAATTGATCCTCAGCTAATGGATTTCGAGGTCAATCCTCAATTTCTGCAAATGGTGTCGCCGAATGAAACAGTTGTAGTGATCTCGTTAAATACGACAATTGGTGAAACGAGCGGAATGATGAATATTTGTATTCCACATGTCGTCCTTGAGCCAATTATCCCTAAGCTATCTGTACACTATTGGATGCAAACAGATAAAAAGGAGAGAGCTCCTGAAGAGTTAAACAGGCTTGAAAATCATATCCAACGTGCGGAAGTATCCGTTGTCGGAGAACTTGGCCATTCGGAAATCAGCATTCAGGATTTTCTTATGTTAGATATCGGTGATGTTATCGAGCTAAATAAACCAATTGATCAGCCTTTACTGATTAAAGTAGGGGATATACCTAAATTTCTCGGACAGCCAGGAAAAGTAAACAAAAAACTTGCAATTCAAGTATTAGACATTGTGAAAGGGGGAGGCGACGATGATGAGTGATGATATGCTTTCACAAGATGAAATAGATGCGCTATTACGCGGGGTAGATGACGATGATGAGTCTGATTTATTTGATGATACTTTAAATGTAGAAGACTACCTATCTCCAATGGAGCAGGATGCTTTGGGAGAAATTGGGAACATTTCGTTTGGAAGCTCAGCAACAGCATTGTCAACCTTACTAAACCAAAAAGTAGAAATTACGACACCATCAGTAACGACCATACCGCCTAAAAAATTACATGATGAATTTCCGCATCCTTATGTTGCGATCCAGGTTAGTTATACGGAAGGATTTTCGGGAAGTAATTTATTAGTCATTAAACAAACAGATGCTGCGATTATTGCAGATTTAATGTTGGGTGGAAATGGACAAAACCCAGCCGATCTTTTGGGGGAAATTCAGCTAAGTGCTGTGCAGGAAGCGATGAACCAAATGATGGGTTCTGCGGCAACTTCAATGTCTACCATTTTTAGCAAAAGAGTAGATATTTCACCTCCTACCATTGATATTTTAGATATTCCCCAGGGAGAGGGTACAAATCGCATTCCTGGAGAAGATATATTGGTTAAAATCTCCTTCCGTTTGAAAATTGGGGACTTAATTGATTCTAATATTATGCAGCTTTTGCCACTGCAATTTGCTAAAAGTTTAGTCAACGAATTGTTAAATCCGGGAGGAGAACCGGAGAATATTTCAGGTACAATGAAAGAAGTTGAGGATTCCGTCCCAATGTACCAAGATTCCGAGGTTACACTGGATAAACAGCCTGTAGACACATTCGCTCAGGAAAATAGTTTTTCTCAAAACCCGTATTCAGAAAGAGAAATGGTTCCGCCAAATGGGGGATGGCAGCAAGCTCCTCAAGGGCAGCATGTACAACAGGTACATCAAGCTTATCAGGCACAGCCAGCATACTATCCGCCACCACAAGCAGCGAGCCATCAAAATGGTCCGCAGCATTTTGGTTCTGCGTTACCTGGCGGAGTACAGCCAACTGTTCAGCCTGCAGTTTTTTCAAGCTTTGAACCATATTCACTTCAAGAATCTGAATCGAAAAATTTAAACATGCTACTTGATATTCCACTGCAAGTAACCGTTGAACTAGGAAGAACAAAACGATCAGTGAAAGAAATCCTAGAGTTATCTGCTGGATCGATCATTGAATTAGATAAACTTGCAGGGGAACCCGTTGATATTCTAGTCAATAATCGCTTAATTGCTCAAGGAGAGGTAGTTGTGATTGACGAGAACTTCGGAGTACGTGTAACAGACATCATTAGTCAAAGTGACCGAATAAAAAAACTTAAATAAGCACGGGGGTTAACAGTAATGGCGCACAAAATTTTAATTGTAGATGATGCAGCTTTCATGAGAATGATGATTAAGGATATTCTTTCAAAAAATGGGTATGAAGTAGTCGGAGAAGCAGCAGATGGTGCTCAGGCAGTTGAAAAGTATAAAGAGTCTCAGCCAGATTTAGTAACAATGGATATTACAATGCCCGAAATGGATGGAATTACTGCTCTTAAAGAAATTAAAAAAATTAATCCGAATGCTAAGGTTATTATGTGTTCCGCGATGGGACAGCAGGCAATGGTTATTGATGCCATTCAGGCAGGGGCAAAGGATTTTATCGTAAAACCATTCCAGGCTGACCGTGTGATCGAGGCTATTTCCAAAACTTTAGGCTAATGAATATTTCATTTAGAGGGTGCAGTATATTGCTATATTTCAAGCGGACAATTTTTACGCTGTTTTTAATGAGCTTTGCTCTGCTAGGGATTCATGCACCAGCCTACGCAGAGCAAGTAAATAGTGTAAAAGATTGTATAGAACATCCAGATACATGCGATCAAGATCAGCTTCCTCAAAAACAGGATACAGCCAAGAATGAACAACCCGTTAAGGTTGGATTAAATCTTTTTGATTTTGTCAAAATGATTTTTGCCACTGTCTTTGTTGTAGGACTATTATATTTCATGCTTAAAATTATTAATAAGAAAAGTAAAATGTATAAAAGCTCCCAGCTTGTTGAGAATTTAGGCGGAACGGCATTAGGCACAAACCGTTCAGTACAATTAATAAAGGTTGGAAAGAGGATCTTAATTGTTGGTGTAGGAGAAAATATACAGCTTTTGAAAGAAATCGAAGATCAAGAGGAGTATAATCAGCTTCTGACCGATTATAACGAAAAGATGGAACAGCTTGTACAACCAAGCGATATTGTGACAAGGGTACTTCAAAGAAGAAAAAGTGTACATCAAGATGAGAAACAAGGGAACCAATTTCAAAGCATACTCAAACAACAATTGGAAGATATCACAAAAGGAAGAAAGCAATTATATAAAGAAATGGAGAAGAAAGGGTCAGACGAGCGATGAATGAATTTATGGAGTTTTTTAACAATAGTTCGCCTGCCAATGTTTCAACATCTGTGAAGCTTATATTAATGCTTACAGTTTTATCATTGGCACCCAGCATTCTCATTTTAATGACTTGCTTTACAAGAATCATAATTGTTCTCTCCTTTGTCAGAACGGCGCTTGCCACTCAGCAAATGCCTCCTAATCAAGTACTAATCGGATTAGCTTTATTTCTTTCATTTTTTATCATGGCACCTACCTTTCAGCAAGTAAATGAAGAAGCACTTACACCATTATTTAATGAAGAAATTAATTTAGAACAAGCATACGAAAAAGCATCGATCCCATTTAAGGAATTTATGAGTGCCCATACGAGACAAAAGGATTTAGCCTTGTTCCTTGAATATTCGAAAGCAGAGCCACCTAAATCAATTGAGGAAATTCCATTAACAGCTCTTGTCCCGGCTTTTGCCATTAGTGAAATAAAAACAGCTTTCCAAATTGGATTTATGATTTTTATTCCATTTCTTGTAATTGACATGGTGGTTGCGAGTGTTCTTATGTCGATGGGAATGATGATGCTGCCTCCAGTGATGATTTCATTGCCATTTAAAATATTATTATTTGTTCTTGTGGATGGATGGTATCTCGTTGTTAAATCTCTTTTACAAAGCTTTTAAGCAGGTGAAAATAATAAATGACTCCTGAATCCGTAATAACAATTGCAGAACAAGGAATTATGACGGTTTTATTCATAAGTGGTCCATTGCTGGTGCTCGCGCTAGTTGTAGGGTTAATCGTCAGTATCTTTCAAGCAACAACACAAATACAAGAACAGACACTAGCTTTTATTCCAAAAATTGTTGCCGTATTAGCAGGACTCGTTTTCTTCGGTCCGTGGATGCTCAGCCATATGCTTTCATATGCTGGAGAAATATTTTCGAATTTAACTAGATTTGTAGGATGATCATATGGTGAATTTCTTACCGGCGTTCCCGGCCTTTTTACTTATTTTCGTAAGGGTAACATCTTTTTTTCTGATGATGCCCCTTTTTTCATATCGCTCTATACCAACAGTTGCAAAAATTGGCTTAGGCTTTTTCATGTCATTGGTTATGGTGTTTACCATAGATACACCTACGTTAGAAATAGACAATCATTATTTTTTATTAATTATCAAAGAAGCGCTTGTAGGGCTTTTAATTGGATTTATAGCGTATTTAATTTTATCGGCCATACAAATTGCCGGCGGTTTTATTGACTTTCAGATGGGATTTGCCATTGCAAACGTCATCGATCCGCAAACAGGTGCACAAAGCCCGCTTATGGGTCAATATTTATACACGATTGGACTCTTTTTCTTACTCACTGTCAATGGCCATCATCTATTATTAGATGGGGTATTTTATAGCTATCAGTTTATCCCTTTAGAACAGCCATGGATTTCATTTGGGAATGAAAACATGGCGGAATATGTAGTAAAAGCATTTAATTCTATGTTTATTATTGCCTTTCAAATGTCAATCCCAGTAGTAGGCAGTTTGTTTTTAGTAGATATTGCTTTGGGAATTGTTGCGCGGACAGTTCCCCAACTCAATGTATTTGTCGTGGGACTTCCATTGAAGATAGGTGTAAGCTTTATTGTTCTTTTAACAGTAATGAGCATTATGCTGCTCGTAGTTTCCCAATTATTCGAAATGATGTTAAGCACGATGCGCGGCCTAATGGATATTATTGGGGGAACCTAACAGATGAAACGATTAATTGCCTTAGACCTGCAATACTTTGCAGGAGAAAAAACGGAAAAAGCAACACCGAAGAAAAGGCAGGATTCAAGGAAAAAGGGACAAGTAGCAAAGAGCCAGGATGTTAACACGGCCGTTGTCCTATTAGGTGTTTTTACATTCCTTCTATTTGCAGGGTCTTATTTAAAGGATATTGTTTTTTATATTATGACACATACTTTTAATCAGTTAATGCTAATGGAATTGACTGAAGCAAATATACAAATCCTATTTTTAGCCATCCTGAAGGAACTTGTGTTCTTATTAGGCCCGATCATGCTTGTTGCCATGCTTTCGGGAATTATCGCCAATTATGCCCAGGTAGGATTTTTATTTTCTACAGAAGCTATTCAGCCGAAACTAGAAAAGCTGGATCCAATTAAAGGTTTTAAACGGATTTTTTCAGTAAGAGCCATCGTTGAACTTTTAAAATCAATCTTAAAAATTGGCTTTGTAGGGATTATTACCTTTATGGTTTTATGGAACAGAATTGATGAAATCCTGATCCTATCACAAAAAACAGTAGGGGCCGCACTGGCAACGATTGGCAGCTTAACGGTGCAAATGGGTTTGTATGCCTCAGGTGCCCTGCTATTTCTATCAATATTAGATTTCTTATATCAGAAATATGATTTTGAAAAAAACATCCGAATGTCGAAGCAAGATATTAAAGACGAGTATAAAAATATTGAAGGGGATCCCCTTATCAAATCAAAAATAAAACAGAAACAACGGGAAATGGCAATGAGAAGAATGATGCAGGAGGTTCCGAATGCGGATGTCGTCATAACTAATCCAACTCATTTCGCCGTTGCTTTAAAATATGATGAGGCAAAACTCGATGCACCCTATGTTGTCGCAAAAGGGGTCGACTTTGTTGCTCAAAAGATAAAAATGATTGCTAAAGAAAAGGATATTATAACTGTTGAAAATCGGCCTCTAGCGAGAGCTTTATATAGTCAGGCAGAAATTGGAGATGCGATTCCTGAAGAATTTTTCAAAGCAGTCGCGGAAATTCTTGCCCATGTATATAGAATGAAAAAGAAAATTTAATGATCTCTATACATATATAGAGTGCTTTAGAAAAACATTGGAAACCAATAGTAAATCAGCTTTAGCCAGGTTTTTCTTTTTAGGAGAGGAATTTTATGTCAGGAAGAGAATTATCCGTATTAGTAGCCGTCATTTTAATTGTAGCTATGCTTATTATCCCTTTTCCAACGTGGCTTCTAAGTATACTAATCTTAATTAATATTACATTGGCACTCATAGTCTTACTGACGACAATGAATATGAGTGAGCCGCTTCAATTTTCGATATTTCCATCATTATTGTTATTATTGACACTTTTCCGATTAGGATTAAATGTATCTACAACACGTTCGATCCTTTCAACAGGTGATGCAGGCGGAGTTGTCCATACTTTTGGTACGTTCGTTGTCGGTGGGAATCTTGTTGTCGGACTAGTTGTATTTTTAATTTTGGTCATTATTCAATTTATCGTTATTACAAAAGGAGCTGAGCGTGTTTCTGAGGTCGCTGCAAGATTTACCCTTGATGCGATGCCAGGGAAACAGATGAGTATTGATGCCGATTTAAATGCTGGTATGATTTCAGAGCAGGAAGCCCGTGCACGCCGTGAAAAGGTAAGTAGAGAAGCGGATTTTTATGGTTCAATGGATGGTGCAAGTAAATTCGTTAAAGGGGATGCAATTGCAGGAATCATTATCGTCTTAATCAACCTGATTTTTGGGATTGTGATCGGTGTAATGCAGCTAGGACTGTCGGTAGCTGATTCTGCCTCAAAATTTTCACTATTAACGGTAGGGGATGGCCTGGTTAGCCAAATTCCTGCACTTCTTATTTCGACTGCAACAGGTATTGTTGTTACAAGAGCAGCTTCGGATGGAAATCTTGGTAAAGATATTACAACTCAATTATTTGCATTTCCAAAAATGCTATATGTTACTGCGGGAACGATATTTTTATTAGGGCTGTTTACTCCAATTAGTGATTTGCTAACGATTCCAATTGCGGCGCTTCTTTGTTTTGGGGGATATATGATAAACCGTACACCTGAGCAAGGAAAGGAACAGCTGCTGGAAATCGATGAAGAACAAGAAGCCGGTGAAATGAAAAGTCCGGAAAGCGTTGTTAGTTTATTAAACGTGGATCCAATTGAATTTGAATTTGGATATGGGCTTATTCCGTTAGCCGATGCCAACCAAGGCGGAGATCTCCTTGATCGGATCGTTATGATAAGAAGGCAGCTAGCGATTGAATTAGGTTTAGTTATTCCAGTAGTACGAATACGAGATAATATTCAGCTGCAGCCCAATGAATATAGACTAAAAATCAAGGGAAATGAAATGGCTAGGGGCGAGCTGCTGCTTGATCATTATTTAGCGATGAGCCCTGGTATTGATGATGATTCAATTGAAGGCATTGATACGATTGAACCTTCCTTTGGACTGCCAGCTAAATGGATTACAGAGGATATGAAGGAACAGGCAGAAATATTTGGTTATACAGTAGTGGATCCGCCTTCTGTCGTTTCAACTCATATTACAGAAGTGATAAAGGGAAATGCGCATGAACTAATCGGACGACAAGAAACGAAACAATTGATAGATCACCTTAATGAGAGCTATCCAATTCTTGTTGAGGAAGTTACACCAAACCCACTATCAGTTGGAGAAGTGCAGAAAGTACTGGCAAAGCTGTTAAAAGAAAATGTATCCATTCGAAACTTGCCAATCATCTTCGAGACACTAGCTGATTTTGGAAAAGTAACTAGCGACACTGAATTACTTACAGAATATGTACGGCAAGCATTAGCAAGGCAAATCACAAATCAATTTTCTCAAGGATCTGAATCACTGAAAGTGGTAACACTTTCCGGGAAAGTGGAGAAACTAATTGCTGAAGGGATCCAACAAACGGAACATGGCAATTATTTATCGATGGATCCGACTGTTTCCCAATCCGTCTTAGAATCAATCGCTTCACAGGTAGAGCAATTGTCTTTAATGGAACAAACACCGATTGTATTATGTTCACCTGCAGTAAGAATGTATGTACGTCAATTAACCGAAAGATATTTCCCGCAAATTCCAATTCTTTCGTACAACGAACTTGAAGCAAATGTAGAAGTACAGAGTGTAGGGGTGGTGAATTTAGATTGAAGGTAAAAAAATTTATTGCTCCTTCCATGTCTGAAGCCATGAAGCATATCCGAGCAGAGCTTGGGAGTGATGCAGTTATTTTAAATTCGAGAGAGGTTCATTCTGGCGGTTTTCTAGGGCTTTTCAAAAAACGTAATATCGAAGTAATTGCAGCTACTGATCAACTGGGAGGTTCCCAACCGAAATCAATCACAAAAACAAAGTCTTCGGCCACTCCGGATTCGAATCGGAATTTTCAGATAGAGAACGTAATGAAAAATAATATTAATAGTGAAAATAAAAAGCCTTCTGATGACATAATGAAAGAAATCAATGAATTAAAGTCACAGCTAAAGGCAATGTCTGTTTCGAATTCGGAATTAGGACCTGTCTACCCTGAACACTTAAAGCTGATGCAGAAATTATTAAAGGAACAGGACATTCATGAATCCATTCAGAACAAAATACTAACGTTACTTCTTGAAAAATGGTATGTAAATGGGGCAAATGCATCGATTAATGAGGTATATTCCTGGCTAGAAAGGTACATGGCTGACCAGCTTACTGAAATACCATTTGGAGGAATTTCCTTTAAGAAAAAGTATATTAATGTAGTCGGACCTACAGGTGTCGGAAAAACAACCACTCTGGCCAAGATTGCAGCTGAATGTGTGATAAATCATAAAAAGACAGTTGCCTTTATCACTACAGATACGTATCGTATTGCAGCGATTGACCAATTAAAAACATATGCAAAAATTTTAAATGTGCCAATGGAAGTTTGCTATACAATTGATGATTTTAAAAAGGCAGCAAATCAGTTCAATGATTATGATCTTGTTCTAATTGATACAGCAGGCAGAAATTTTAGAAACAAGCAGTATGTAGAAGATTTAAAACAGGTAATTGATTTTGATCATGACATGGAAACCTACCTAGTTCTCTCCCTTACTTCAAAACAAAGGGATATGGAAGATATATATAAACAGTTCTCTATTATAGAAATTGATAAATTTATTTTTACAAAAGCGGATGAAACCTCTAGCTACGGAGCGATGTATAATTTGATCACAAAATACAACAAGGGTGTTGCCTATATGACAAATGGTCAAAATGTTCCAGACGATATGATTGAAGTAAAACCAAGTACAATAGCAAAAACCATTATTGGGGTCGAATAAAATGAAAGACCAGGCAGAAGAATTACGATTACGATTAAGAGCAAACAAATTAAGGAAAAATCCTAGAACGTTAGCGGTTGTAAGCGGTAAGGGAGGAGTAGGTAAATCTAACTTTTCTCTCAACTTTGCAATATCCTTAACGAAGAAGGGATTCGCCGTACTACTTTTCGATATGGATTTAGGCATGGGTAATCTCGATATATTGATGGGAACGTCATCAGAGTATTCAATCGTTGATTATTTTGAAGGGCGAGTTTCATTAAAGCAAGCGATAATGCATGGTCCTGAGGGGCTAAAATATATTGCAGGTGGTTCTGGACTTTCCCACATCGTACATTTAGATGAAAACAGGGTAGAACATTTTACACAAGAGCTCACTGTTTTATTTGGTGAATATGACTATGTCATTTTTGATATGGGTGCTGGTATTACAAATGAATCAATTAAATTTATCCTTTCAGCTCAAGAGATTGTGTGTATCACAACCTCAGAACCTACAGCGATTACAGATGCCTATTCGATGCTGAAACACATTCATTTAGTTGATTCTTCAATCCCCTACTATATTGTCATTAATCGAGTCGAGAGTGAAAAGGAAGGGCAAATTACCTATAACCGTATTTCTAAAGTATTGCAGAATTTTCTTGGGAGGGAATCCTTCTATCTTGGAATGCTCCCGGATGACCGAGCGATCCAGCAAGCTGTTAGAAGGCAAACCCCTTTTATTCTAAATAATGAAAAGTCTCCAGCTTCAAAGTCAATTATTGAAATTGCTGAACGGTATAAAGACAGGCATTTTCAAGACAAACAGTCAGTAAATGGCTTTCCATTTATAACAAAACTAAAGCGATTTCTCTTCGAAAGGTAGGCGTCCTCATTGAGAAAAATTAATGTACTAGTTGTAGATGATTCGGCCTTTATGAGGAAGCTAATTTCTGATTTTCTTAAAGCAGACCCCCGAATAGAAGTAATTGGAACGGCGAGAAATGGTGAAGATGGACTAAAAAAGGTAAGAGAATTGAATCCAGATGTTGTCACACTGGATGTTGAAATGCCCTTATTAAATGGACTGGATGCTCTTAAACAAATTATGATTGAACATCCAGTTCCAGTTATTATGCTTTCTAGTACGACAAAAGAAGGTGCAGAAAACACGTTAACAGCTATACAAAATGGCGCTTTTGATTTTATTGCTAAGCCTTCAGGTGCGATATCTCTCGATTTACATAAAATTAAAGAAGAATTAGTTCAAAAAGTCATCTTAGCAAGCAAAGTAAGCAGGAAACATTTGATAAATTTAGCATCTAATAGAAATTTATCTATAAAACATGAAGAAAGATATAGTAAAATAGAACTAAGTGAAACTAGTAATAATATTAGGAATCCCTATACAAAAAAAATAATTTGTATTGGAACATCTACAGGTGGCCCGAGAGCTCTGCAAAAGGTCTTAACCAGAATTCCGTCTACTATTGATGCTGGCATCCTCATCGTTCAGCACATGCCCGCTGGATTTACGAAATCATTAGCAAACAGATTGGATTCACTTTGTGGAATATCTGTAAAAGAAGCAATCGATGGTGAAATTGTTCAAAAGGGAACTGCCTATATAGCTCCGGGCGGTTTTCATCTAAAAGTAAAGCAATCGGGCAATAATTTGCTTACATGCTTGGAAAAATCAGATTTAAGAAATGGCCACAGACCTGCAGTGGATGTCCTCTTTGAATCAGTAAGCGAAATTAAGGATTACAAGAAGGTAGCTGTCATCATGACTGGAATGGGGTCAGATGGATCACATGGACTTATTACTCTTAAAAATTCCGGTAAAGTAACTGCCATCGCTGAATCACAAGAAACATCAATCGTTTTTGGAATGCCAAAAGCTGCTATTGCTACAAGATTAATAGATGAAATTCAAGATGTGGATAAAATTGCAGATTCAATTTTGAAATATGTTTAAAGCGGAGGGCTGAGGGCTCATGGATATGAACCAATATTTAGAAGTCTTTATTGAGGAAAGTAAAGAGCATTTGCAGGCTTGTAATGAACAGCTGTTAGAGCTTGAAAAGAACCCAGAGAATATTTCGATTGTTAATGAAATTTTCCGCTCGGCACATACGTTAAAGGGAATGTCAGCAACGATGGGATATGAAGACTTAGCAAAATTAACCCATCAAATGGAAAATGTTCTTGACGCCATTCGAAATCATAAGCTTACATTTAATCCTGAGATACTTGATGTCATTTTCCTTGCTGTTGATGACCTTGAAGCAATGGTCCAATCAATTGCAGAAGGCGGAGACGGAAAAAGAGACGTAGCAGAAGTAGTAGAAAAATTATTAATGATAGAAAAGGGAGAAAGCGTAACCCAAATAGCAAAATCCGAGGTGGCAGCTGCTGTTGCAGAGCATAAACCAACAGTTAAAAGTGTTTATGATGAGTTTGAACTGACTGTTATGCAGCAATCAAAGGAACAGGGCTTTGAAACTTTTGAAGTAACGGTTTCATTGAGAGAAGATTGTTTACTGAAAGCAGCAAGAGTGTTTATGGTTTTTGAAATTCTTGAAAAAATCGGTGAAGTGATTAAGGCAAATCCATCGGTTGAGCAATTAGAGGAAGAACAATTTGATCAAGAATTTACAGTCACAATCGTATCTAAAGAAGTTAAAGAAGATATTCATAAGAAAGTGATGAAGGTTTCAGAGGTAGAAAGAGTTGATGTTCATATTTTATCATTGGAAGCCATTCGTCAATCTGAGTTAGATGCACCTGAATTAATTAAGAGCAACGAGCCAATTTTCGAAGAAAAGGAAACGGCAGAAAATAGTGTTGCAAAGCAGCAGGAAGAAAAGAAGGTCGGAGCATCTTCTTCATCAGCTAAAAACTCTAGTAGTAAAACAATCCGGGTAAATATTGAAAGACTTGATATTTTAATGAATTTATTTGAAGAATTAGTTATTGACCGGGGGCGTCTTGAACAAATTTCCCGTGATTTAAATAATCAGGAGCTGCATGAAACGGTTGAGCATATGACTAGAATTTCAGGTGATTTACAAAATATTATTTTAAACATGCGCATGGTTCCTGTGGAAACAGTATTTAATCGATTCCCGCGGATGGTTCGTCAATTAGCCCGTGACTTGGACAAGAAAATCAATCTTGAGATAATCGGGGCTGAAACGGAATTAGACAGAACAGTTATTGATGAAATTGGCGATCCGCTCGTCCATTTAATTAGAAACGCCCTTGACCATGGGGTTGAAACACCTGAAATTAGAAAAGCTAACGGAAAGAACGAAGAAGGCACAGTTATTCTTAAAGCTTATCATAGTGGAAATCATGTCTTTATTGAAATAGAAGATGATGGTGCTGGAATTAATCGGGATAAGGTGCTTGCAAAAGCGATTAAAAATGGAATCGTCACCGGGCAGGCAGCTGTAACGATGACTGACAAGCAAGTGTTTGAGCTTATACTTGCTTCTGGCTTCTCAACTGCCGAGAAGATTTCTGACGTTTCAGGCCGAGGAGTAGGTCTAGACGTTGTAAAAAGCACAATTGAATCATTAGGCGGTACCATATCAATCGATTCAACCCTAGGCAAAGGCTCGATCTTCTCGATCCAATTGCCGCTTACTTTATCGATTATTTCGGTCATGCTTACTGAAATACAAAAAGAAAAATTTGCTATCCCTTTATCTTCAATTATTGAAACAGCCATTGTGAAAAAATCTGATATTCTAAATGCCCATAATCAAAGAGTCATCGATTTTAGAGGCAAGGTTGTGCCGCTTCTTTTCCTAAAAGAAATCTTCGAGGTACCGGTTTTTGAAGAAGAGGATGAATTTTACTCTGTTGTCATTGTTAGAAAAGGGGACAAGATGGCTGGACTTGTTGTTGATTCTTTTATTGGCCAGCAGGAAGTTGTTTTAAAGTCTCTCGGTAACTATTTAACAAATGTATTTGCTATCTCTGGGGCTACTATCCTTGGTGATGGTCAGGTAGCATTAATTGTAGATTGCAACTCGTTAATTAAGTAAACCGTTTTCTTCGTACCATAAATTTTCGATTGTCTAGTAAGGAGTGGGTCAGGATGGCTGAGACAATAGCTTCTGATATTAAATTAATCGTTTTTCAGCTTATGAATAAGGAGTATGCAATCCCAGTAAATCAAGTTCGGTCCATTGAGAAAATTGAGCATATTACGAGAGTGCCAGGAACAGAAAAGTTTATTAAAGGGGTCATTAACCTTCGTGGAGTCATAACGCCAATCATTGATCTTCGCAGCAGATTTGGGCTTGATGAAGTAGGCTATTCAGACAGTACCCGAGTCATCATTGCAGGTCTTAATGATTTAGAGGTCGGTTTCATCGTTGATTTAGCTAATGATGTTATCGACATTCCAGTTCACTCTATTGAACCGCCACCCGAAGTTGTAGGTGTGCTTGAGGCTGATTATATTAATGGTGTTGCTAAGATCGGAAATCGTTTATTAATACTAATTGACCTTGAAAAGATCTTAAATACAGAAGAACGTTTAAGTTTACTAGGAAATGAAGGATGAACAAATGAATTTTCTTGAAAAAATTTCATCCATGCACCTCGATATATTGAAAGAGATTGGAAATATTGGGGCTGGACATGCTGCTACTGCGCTATCTAAGTTATTAAATAAAAAAATCGACATGAAAGTGCCAGACGTCAGAATCGTTTCATTTGATGAAATGATGAATATGATGGGCGGAGCAGATAATGTTGTTGCAGGGGTGTTCCTCAGAATTGAAGGTGATGCCCCTGGCAGCATGTTTTTTGTCTTGCCGGTTGAACAGGCTTCTAGATTTATTCGGGAAATGATCGGGGATGAAAGCTTTAGCTTTGATTCTCAGCCTTATAATGAATTGGGATTATCTGCTTATCAGGAGCTTGGAAACATCTTATCCGGATCGTATTTATCCTCTCTTTCTGATTTCACGAATTTATCATTATGTCCTTCTGTACCAGCATTAAGCATCGATATGGCTGGTGCAATAATAAGCTATGGACTGATCGAATTATCACAAGTCAGCGATTTCGCCATTGTTATTGATACAGCACTTAATGATGATGGGGCAGATAAAGAAACAGTAAAGGGTCATTTTTTCTTACTGCCGGATCCAGAATCCTTCGATACAATTTTTAAATCTTTGGGAGTTTAACAAAATGATTGAATGTAAAGAAGTTATTAAAGTGGGAATTGCAGATTTGAATATTGTTAAAACCCCTAATACGATACGCACCTCTGGATTAGGTTCTTGTGTTGGAGTGGTGGTATATGATCAGCAGCGGGAAATTGCAGGACTTTCACATATTATGCTTCCTGATTCGACCCTTGCAAAGGCTGGCAATATTAATATTGCCAAATATGCAGATACAGCTGTGAAAGAATTAGTGTCGAAACTTATTCAAAATGGTGCAAGAGCGTATTCTTTAAAGGCAAAAATTGCAGGCGGGGCTCAAATGTTTCATTTTTCTTCAGGCAGTGATGTTATGCGGATTGGTCCTAGAAATGTAGAAGCTGTAAAGGCAGAGCTATCATCACTTAAAATTTCTATTGTTTCTGAAGATGTCGGCGGAAATAGCGGAAGAACGATAGAATTCAATCCGCAGACATGCATTTTGCATATTCGGACAGTAAATAAGGGTGTACAGGAAATTTAGTCAGCTTCTTTCAAAGCGAGATGGCTGTTTTTCCTTTTTTACTATATTCGGTAATGGATTGTTTTTGACTAGAGTATTTATGATCATTCAAGGAATAGGAACGTTTGAGGAGGATGACCATGGCGCATCAAACGACAGAGGACCAACGATATTGGCATAATTGGGTCAGCTCACGTGATAATCAAGCAGGGGATTACCTTGTAAAAAAATATATGCCGCTAGTGAGTTATCATGTCCAGCGGATTTCCGTAAATCTTCCTAGAAATGTTTCACGAGATGATTTACGAAGTTTGGGGATGATGGGATTATATGATGCCTTGGAAAAATTCGACCCAAATCGGGATCTAAAGTTTGATACATATGCATCCTTCCGAATTAGAGGTGCTATTTTAGACGGTTTAAGAAAAGAGGATTGGCTCCCGCGGAATACGAGGGAAAAGGCAAAAAAAATTGAAGCTGCAATTGAAAAACTCGAGCAGCGTCTGATGAGAAATGCTAGTATTGAGGAAATCTCCTCTGAACTAAATATGAGTGAAGAAGAAGTGCAATCTGTAATAAATGAACATTTTTTTGCAAACATTCTTTCAATGGATGAAAAGTTAAATGATCAAGATGATAAAGAGGGCAACTCTTATATTATTAAAGATGATCGTGCGGAAATTCCTGAAGTGAAAATAGTGAAAGATGAAATGATTCGTGAGCTGATTGAAATGATTTCTTTACTCAATGAAAAAGAACAGCTTGTGATTAGTTTGTTTTATAAAGAAGAATTGACTTTAACAGAAATTGGTCAAGTGATGGGTCTATCGACTTCAAGAATTTCACAGATTCATTCTAAGGCAATTTTTAAACTAAGAAATGCATTAATAAAAGTTATTTAGGATTGCCACTTATGAAGGAGGAAGCTTAAATGGAAGAGCATTATCGAATAATTATAACGAAGGATCGTTTAACAGCAAAAATTGATTTAGTTTCGAATGTAGAAAATGACTTTTCCATTAAAAAGAGTGATATTGAACAATTTCTTTCTAAAGAAAAGATATCATTCGGAATCATTGAGGATGTGATGAATCAGATTTGTGAAAACCCACAATCCTTAAGTTATCCATCCATTATTGCTGAAGGCATCCCGCCTAAAAATGGGGTGGATGCCTACCTTCTAAATGAAGTTCAACATGACAAAAAAGAGGTAAGAGAAAAATTCAACTTCCGAAAAGTTCTTCAAATCCCATCTGTTTCAAGTGGCCAGCCTCTTGCTTCAGTTGTCCCGCCCACTCCAGGTACAGAAGGAATGGATGTATTTGGAAAAAGGATACCCGCTAAAAATGGAAAACCCCTTAAAATAAGACCAGGAAAAAATGTAATATTAAATAATTCAAGATTTTATTCAACTTCTGATGGTCAATTAAGCCTTACAGACAAAATGATCACCGTGAATCCTGTATTTGAAGTCAATGGTGATTTGGATTTAAAAACAGGAAATGTAGATTTTATTGGCAATGTCGTAATTAGAGGAAATGTACCTAGCGGATACGAAATAAGAGCAGGCGGAGATGTTAGAATATTTGGGTTAGTAGAGGCTGCAAATATTCACGCTGAAGGAAATATCATTATTTCTGGAGGAGTTACGGGAGGAAATAAAGGGATGATCTCTAGCGTAGGCAATGTTCAGGCAACTTACTTAAATCAGGCAAATGTGCATGCTGGTCACGATGTTATCATAGAGTCATCCATTTTACACAGTAAAATTCGAGCAGGCTCCTCCATTTTAGGCAAAAATACATTCGTAATTGGCGGAATTCTTACAGCTAATAACGAAATACATGTAAAAGAAGTTGGAAACCACTTGTTTACAAAAACGGAACTACAAGCTTATTTAGATACGTCTTTAACTGAAAGAGAGAAAGAGTTACATTTAGAAAGAGCGAAACTACATGGTAATCTTGAGAAATTATCAAATATTGAGCAGAAGCTTGCAAAGCTAACCGGGAATTTATCACAGGAACAAAAAGTCGTTATTCTCAAGCAAAGATCTACAAAACAAAATATTGTTGAGCAGATCACAAAAGTAGATGAAGAGCTAAGGCAATTGGAGGAAGCAATAAACGATAGACAAGACTCTTCCATTTATATTTATGAGACTGTATATCCAAATACTACTTTGCGTTTTGGGAAGTATGCTATGCAATTGCAGCACAAACAATCATCGGCTCGTTTTCTACTTCAAGGCGGGGAAATCATGTCTGAGCCTATTCTATAGACAGTAAAAATGACTTATTAGAGATGGGTGTGGAACTATGAGTTTGAAGTCGATTGAAATGCAAGTTGCTTTACCAAGGACAATAGAAGCGGGGAAAATCCAAGAGCAATTGCAGCAGCGAGGCCAAAACATCAATGATTTTGCCACAGAGCGAACCCATAAAGAAGAAAAACAGCAAAGAGAAACTGTCATAAAACATGAACAAAAAGCGAATGTCAAACTAATGCAAGATGAGAGCAATGGCAATAATGGGGAAAATAAAGAAAATCACCAAAAAAAGAAAAGCAGCAAGCCTGTTGAAAAAGAGAAACACCCATATAAAGGAAAAAATATTGATTACAGTGGATAGAGGGATTATATGACCACTTTTTTATTATTAATTAGCTTGTTTTTAAATGTTCTTGCCCTTTTTTCAATTATCATTTTATTTCTGCGTCAAAACCGGTTTTTACAAGTAGAGAAAAAACAGGAGAAAATGATTCAAGAAATGGAAGAAGTGATTTCTGCTTATTTAGTTCAGATGAAGGAAGAAAACGATGATTTTATTAAACGAATTGGTCATATTGAACGGAATGCTCAATCATCCAATAATGCAGAAAGTCGTAAGACGATTAATAAAGATCAAGATGAGCCCGGGCTTGAAAGGAACATAAGCCTTCATAGCCGAAAGGGAAAAGTCAATGCTTATAGTGCTGCAAAGGCTTATAAACAAAATGCTGTCGTTCCAAGTATTCATCCAAATAATAGTTCCAACCGGACGGTACGTGACGAGATAGAATTGCCGCCGCTAGAAATCGACCCTATTCTTGCAGAAGTAAATGAAAAAGAGAATTCACAGGAACAATCATTATTAAATGATATTCTTCTATTAAAAAATCAAGGATATAATGAGATAGAAATTGCTCAAAAGCTAAATAAAGGTAAGACTGAAATTAATCTTTTATTAAAATTTAATCAAAACAATTAAGGAATAACTTGATACTTCATTATTTTTATGCTATATTAACAAATGGTGTTAATACACACGCTTATAGATTTAGTCGGACGGTGCTGAAACCCTTTCAGTTCCCGATTGAAAATGAAATAAGCGGAGGAAAACAAACCATTAGGAGGAAAAACAATGTCAGTCATTTCAATGAAACAATTGCTTGAAGCTGGTGTACACTTCGGTCACCAAACACGCCGTTGGAACCCTAAGATGAAGAAATATATCTTCACTGAGCGTAACGGTATCTATATCATCGACCTTCAAAAAACTGTTAAGAAGGTAGAAGAAGCTTACAATTTCGTTAAAGAACTTGCTGGAAACGGCGGTACAATGCTATTCGTTGGTACGAAAAAACAAGCTCAAGACTCTGTTAAAGAAGAAGCAATCCGCTCTGGTATGTACTATGTTAACCAACGCTGGTTAGGTGGTACTTTAACAAACTTCGAAACAATCCAAAAACGTATTCAACGTTTAAAAGATATTGAAAGAATGTCTGAAGATGGAACTTTTGAAGTGCTTCCTAAGAAAGAAGTAGTTCAATTAAAAAAAGAGCAAGAGCGATTAGAAAAATTCTTAGGCGGAATCAAGGATATGAAGACTCTTCCAGATGCTTTATTTATCATTGACCCACGCAAAGAGCGCATTGCTGTTGCAGAAGCACATAAATTAAATATCCCTATCGTAGGTATTGTTGATACAAACTGTGATCCAGATGAAATTGATGTTGTTATCCCTGCAAACGATGATGCTATCCGTGCTGTTAAATTATTAACTGCAAAGATGGCTGATGCGATCCTTGAAGCAAAACAAGGCGAAGAAGTTACTACTGCTTAATATAAGCGATCCTGGTTTATGAAATCAAATCTTATTTATGTTTGAGGGATTAGGCCAAGAATCAAGGCTAACAATAATAAAGGTGATAAGGGAGCACCCTTTATCACCTTTTTTTAAAGAGTTATTGTTTGTAAGTGAAAATATAGGTAAAAATATTAATACATAAAGATTTAAGGAGGATTTTCATAATGGCTATTACTGCACAAATGGTTAAGGAACTTCGTGAAAAAACAGGCGCAGGTATGATGGATTGTAAAAAGGCTCTTCAAGAAACTGATGGTGATATGGAAAAAGCAATTGATTTCCTTCGTGAAAAAGGAATTGCAAAAGCAGCTAAAAAAGGTGACCGTATTGCAGCAGAAGGTCTTACATCTATCAAGGTTGAGGGAAATGATGCTGTTATTCTTGAAGTAAACTCTGAAACAGACTTCGTTGCAAAAAATGAAGGCTTCCAAGTTCTTGTTAAAGAATTAGCTGATCATCTTTTAGCGAAAAAGCCTGCTTCAGTTGAAGAAGCTCTTGCACAAACTATGGATAATGGTGCAACAGTTGAAACTCATATTAATTCTGCTATCGCAAAAATTGGTGAAAAGCTTACACTTCGCCGTTTTGCTGTTAATACAAAAACAGACAGTGATGCATTTGGCGCATACTTGCATATGGGTGGACGCATTGGTGTATTAACTGTAGTTGAAGGTACAACAGATGAAGATGCTGCTAAAGATGTATCTATGCACATTGCAGCATTAAACCCTAAATATGTGTCACGTGACGAAGTTTCAGCAGAAGAAGTAGAGCGTGAGCGCCAAGTATTAACACAGCAAGCTTTAAATGAAGGAAAACCTGAAAATATCGTTGCAAAAATGGTAGAAGGCCGTATAAGCAAATATTTCGAAGATGTTTGTGTAAACGACCAAGCATTTGTTAAAAACCCTGACCAAAAAGTTGGTAAGTTTGTAGAATCAAAAGGCGGAAAAATCCGTGAGTTCGTTCGCTACGAAGTTGGAGAAGGCATCGAAAAGCGTGAAGACAATTTCGCAGAAGAAGTAATGAGCCAGGTTAAAAAATAATAAACTTACTATAATACATCAAGATATGCTTAAATAGGGAACACACTGTGTTCCCTATTTTTCAAAGTGCGTTTACGCATTTCGATTTTTTACATATGGAGGTCTTTATGAGTAACCCAAAATACAAACGCGTCGTTTTAAAATTGAGTGGAGAAGCTTTAGCAGGAGAGCAAGGCTTTGGAATTAACCCTGCCGTCATTAAGTCAGTTGCAGCACAAGTAAGAGATTTAGCTCAATTAGGAGTTGAGGTTGCAGTTGTTGTTGGCGGTGGAAATATATGGCGTGGGAAGATTGGGGAAGAAATGGGAATGGACAGAGCAAATGCCGACTATATGGGCATGCTTGCAACTGTTATGAACTCTTTAGCACTTCAGGATAGCCTTGAGCAGCTAGGAGTTGAGACAAGGGTTCAAACCTCAATTGAGATGAGACAAGTAGCGGAGCCATATATTCGCAGAAGAGCAATTCGCCACCTAGAGAAAAAGCGAGTTGTTATTTTTGCAGCTGGTACAGGCAACCCTTATTTCTCAACAGATACAACTGCCGCTTTACGTGCAGCGGAAATAGAAGCGGAAGTTATCTTAATGGCGAAAAACAATGTTGACGGTGTATACTCTGCTGACCCGCGTATTGATTCGAATGCCAAAAAATATGAAGAATTATCATATTTAGACGTCTTAAAAGAAGGGTTGGCTGTAATGGATTCAACAGCATCTTCTTTATGCATGGACAATGATATTCCATTAATTGTTTTCTCCATTATGGAACAAGGGAATATTAATCGTGCCGTTATGGGTGAAACAATCGGAACAATTGTGAGGGGGAAAAAATAATGGCAAAACAAGTAATTGCGAATGCAAAGGAAAAAATGACAAAAGCAATTCAAGCATATACTCGTGAATTAGCAGCGATCCGTGCAGGGAGAGCCAATGCTTCCTTACTTGATAGGATTACTGTTGATTATTACGGGGCGCCAACGCCAATTAATCAATTAGCAGGCGTTTCTGTTCCTGAAGCACGACTTCTAGTCATTCAGCCTTATGATAAATCAATTCTTGGTGATATTGAAAAAGCCATCCTGAAATCAGATATCGGTTTAAACCCATCAAATGATGGAAATATTATTCGACTATCTATTCCGCAGCTTACAGAGGAGCGCCGAAAAGAGTTGGTTAAACAGGTGAAAAAGGAATCAGAAGAAGCAAAAATTGCTATTCGTAATATTCGTCGTGATGGAAATGATGAATTAAAGAAGCTAGAGAAAAATGGGGAAATCACAGAAGATGATTTACGTGGTTACTCTGACGATATCCAAAAGCTAACAGATGAGCAAATTAGTAAGATCGATTCTATTACAAAGGATAAAGAAAAAGAAGTACTTGAAGTGTAATGGCATAACTACCCTCTATCATTAGGGGGTTTTTTCAATCTTTTAGGTACAAATTACCGTGACAAAAAAATAAATACATATTAAGCATATTCTTAATTTAGTTATCTATACATACCCTTTTATAGAGATAACTTTCATGATTTTTGGTATGATAAAACAATAAAGAAAATGAACTCTATCTTGTCCTTACCAGATGTAATGATCGGCAAGTTTTCTTTTCGGAGGTAAGAAAACCTATCTAAAGGAGCATTTTTATGTTAAATAAAATGAAACAATGGAGAAATCAGAATAGCTCAACAGGACTCCGAGAGAGAATCTTGAAAATTCAAGAGCTTCAGATTCCTTCACATGTAGCGATTATAATGGATGGCAATGGCAGATGGGCAAAGAAAAGAGCGCTTCCTCGTGTAGCGGGACATCATGAAGGAATGAAAGTAGTTCGAAAAACAACTAAATTAGCCAATGAGCTTGGGATAAAAACATTAACACTGTATGCTTTCTCAACTGAAAATTGGAAGAGACCTAAAATGGAAGTTGATTTTTTAATGAAGCTCCCAGAAGAGTTTTTAGGGACATTTCTTCCTGAGCTAGTAGAAGAAAATGTACGAGTGCAAATGATGGGCTATAAAGAAATGCTGCCTACACATACAAGAAATGCGATTGAGAAGGCAATGGAAGATACGAAGGATAATACTGGGCTCATTTTGAATTTTGCTCTTAATTATGGAAGCAGGGCAGAAATTATTGAGGGAATCAAACTTGTCTTAAAAGATTGCAATAGTGGTATAATAAATGAAAGTGAATTAAATGAGGAAATTTTTTCAAACTATTTAATGACAAAAGACTTGAATGACCCTGATTTATTAATCCGAACAAGTGGGGAAATCCGCTTAAGCAATTTTATGCTTTGGCAGCTTGCATACACTGAGTTTTGGTTTACTGATGTTCTATGGCCGGATTTTGGTGAAGAGCATCTTCTTGAAGCGATTGAGGTATTTCAGAACCGTCAGAGGCGGTTTGGCGGAGTTTAATAAAGGTGTGACGACATAGATGAAGCAACGAATCATTTCAGCGATTATATTTGGTGCAATTTTTTTGCCGTTAACGATTTTTGGTGGATTTCCATTCATTATTCTAGCCTATTTATTGGCATCCATTGCACTATATGAAGTATTAAAAATGCGCAAAATTAAGCTCTTTTCTATACCAGGGCTACTTTCTTTATTACTATTATGGGTAATGCTATTACCTAAACAGTTCCAGAATACATTTGAACCACTAAGCTATTCGAAAATTGAATTTGTCCTCCTCGCGGTTTTACTTTTTTTAACGTATACAGTAACAACAAAAAATCAATTTAATTTTGATGATGTTGCTTTTTCAATTCTTGCTGTACTTTATATTGGAATTGGTTTCTATTTCTTTATTGAAACACGTGAATCTGGACTAGTATATATTTTCTATTCCTTATTTATCATATGGGCAACCGACTCTGGAGCCTATTTTATTGGCCGTGCTATTGGGAAAAACAAGCTATGGCCTGAAATTAGCCCCAATAAGACAATTGAAGGTTCAATTGGTGGTGTCGTTTGTGCACTAATAGTGGCAGCGCTCTTTATTCTTTTCTCAGATATTAATGCCTCTTTTCTGCAGCTATCCATCATTACGATAGTCCTGTCTATTTTTGGACAAATTGGTGATTTAGTTGAATCCGCTTTGAAGCGCCATTATGATGTAAAGGATTCTGGTAATATCATGCCGGGGCATGGCGGAATATTAGATCGTTTTGATAGCTTATTATTCGTTTGGCCATTATTGCATTTTATCTATTTAATGTAGTTAGTTCTTTATGCAACAGGAGTTGAGTTTGTTGAAGAATATTAGTTTAATGGGAGCTACTGGTTCAATTGGCACCCAAACGTTAGATATAATCAAGGAGCATCCTGATGAATTTAATCTAGTTGCCATGGCGGTTGGCAGAAATCTTGACTTGACTAGGAAAATCATTCATGAATTTCATCCAGAGCTTGTTTCTGTGTCAGATAGATCATCAGCTCAAATACTAGAAGCGGAATTTCCAAATATCACTTTTACATATGGCAATGACGGGTTATCAGAAGTAGCCGTTTATCATAAAGCAGAAATCCTTGTTAATGCAGTCACTGGCAGTATTGGGTTAACTCCAACTTTGCAAGCTATTAGAGAAAAAAAGACGATTGCCATTGCGAATAAGGAAACGTTAGTAACTGCTGGACACCTTGTCATGGAAGAAGTGAAAAAGAATCAAGTCTCATTATTGCCAGTAGATAGTGAGCATTCTGCTATATTCCAGGCTTTACAAGGTGAAAAGCAGAAAAATATTGATAAGCTGATTTTAACTGCCTCTGGCGGATCTTTTAGGGACCTTACGAGACAAGAGCTAGAAAATGTGACAGTTCATGAAGCTCTCAACCATCCTAATTGGTCCATGGGTGCAAAAATTACAATCGATTCTGCAACGATGATGAATAAAGGGCTAGAGGTCATTGAGGCACATTGGCTTTTTTCAATCAACTATAATGATATTGACGTTTTATTGCATAAAGAAAGCATCATTCACTCTATGATTGAATTTCATGACAGCAGCATTATTGCACAATTAGGAACACCAGATATGAGAGTTCCCATTCAGTATGCACTGACTTATCCAGACAGGCTGCCTCTTCCATCAGCAAAACGGCTGAACTTAGCGGAAATAGGAAAGCTCCATTTTCAGAAAATGGACATGGATCGCTTCCGTTGCTTAAGATATGCGTATGAAGCTGGTAAGGCGGGCGGAACGATGCCTGCTGTCTTAAACGCTGCAAACGAAGTGGCAGTTGCAGCCTTTTTAGAAGGAAAAGCAACCTTCCTGCAAATAGAAGATTTAATTGAAAAGGCTTTGAGTATTCACAAAAACATCGTAAATCCAAGTCTTACTGATATTCAGGAAGTTGATTTGGAAACGAGAAAATATGTAGACTCACTTTTAAGCTAAATAGCTTTTTAACTCAAAAAGATAATACTATGTTATCTTTTTAAAAAAGGTGGTTATATTTTGAGTACAGTTATAGCCTTTATTATCATTTTTGGGGCACTAGTATTTTTTCATGAATTAGGGCATTTTGTATTTGCGAAAAGAGCAGGAATCCTTTGCCGTGAATTCGCTATTGGCTTTGGACCAAAGGTTTTCTCTCATAAAAAAGGAGAAACAACCTATACGATCAGGCTATTACCTATTGGGGGCTTTGTCCGCATGGCTGGAGAAGATCCCGAGATGATCGAAATAAAGCCAGGATTCAGGATTGGTTTATTATTTAATGAATCAGAACAAGTTAATAAAATTATTTTGAATCAAAAGGAAAAGTACCCAAATGCTAGGGTCATTGAGGTAGAGCATGCAGATATAGAGCATTCTCTAGTCATTAAAGGATATGTTGAAGGGGAAGAGGAAGAAAAGCTACAATCATTTACTATAAGCCCAAGTGCAGTATTAGTAGAGGATGGGGTAGAAACTCTTATTGCTCCTTACGATAGACAATTTGCTTCAAAGACGCTAGGCCAAAGAACTATGGCTATTTTTGCCGGACCGATGATGAACTTTATTCTTGCCTTTGTCGTATTTGTACTTATCGGTCTCCTGCAGGGAATTCCTACAAACGAGCCTGAGCTAGGGAAATTAACTCCTGATGGAGCTGCGGTATCGGCTGGATTAAAAGAAGGGGATATCATTCATAGTATTAACGGAGCAGAAATATCAAGCTGGTCAGATGTTGTTGAGATTATCCGCAAAAATCCGAACAAAGAGCTGCAATTCTCACTTGATCGAAACGGACAAGAAATCAACTTGCCTGTTACTCCGAAGGTTCAAGAAGTAGAAGGAGAAAAAATCGGTATTATCGGCGTTTATAGCCCAATGGGAAAATCGCCTGTTAAAGCCATAACGAATGGGGCTATAGAAACGTATAATTGGACAAAAGAAATCTTTGTCATGCTAGGCAAATTAATTACTGGACAATTTTCTATTGATGCATTATCAGGTCCAGTTGGCATATATGTCTCTACCGACACAGTAGCTAAATCGGGGATATTTTATTTAATGAAATGGGCTGGTATACTGAGCATTAACCTAGGAATCATGAATTTACTTCCAATCCCTGCATTAGATGGCGGAAGATTGATGTTCTTCGCGGTTGAAGCAGTAAGAGGAAAACCAATTGACCGTCATAAAGAAGGAATGGTTCATTTTATCGGGTTTGCATTATTAATGCTATTAATGCTAGTTGTTACTTGGAACGACATTCAAAGATTTTTCTTATAAAATATAGCCATTTTAGGGTCATATTCTTTTTGAGTGAAAAAGAGGACGATAATCCACCGCTTTTTTCACCCAATAGAATTGACCCTTTTTTTTATAAGGTTGAAGGTAAATAAAGATCGTTTAAAAGGCAGTCACATGATAGAAGGTTCATGTTATAATAGACATCGTCTGTATATGTGAAATTGAAAATTAATAGATGGGAGAGAGATCAATGGAAGCCCTAGGCAATAAAGAGAGATTCCAACTCTTGCTCCAGCAGCTGCAATTAACCGAGGATTCAATAGTGCAGCATTTTCAGCATGCTCAAATAAAAAAAGTGGTAATTGGGAAGAGAGAAAAGAAGTGGCATTTTTATTTTGAATTTGAGCAAATTTTACCATTTAATATCTTTAGCCTTTTTTCCACTAAGTTGGCAAAGGTATTTTCTCATATTGCAAATACATCATTTACCATTGAAGTTAAGAATAATCATATTGATGAACAATTGGTGCAGGGGTACTGGAAATATTGTATGGAGGAAATGGAAGGCATGGCTCCTCCATTAATTAAGTTATTAAATGAACAGATTCCTTCTGTGCATGGGAACAAGTTAATAATAAGTGTAAGAAACGATACGGAAGGATTATCTATTAAAAGGAAATACTCTGAGATAATATCGGGTGTTTATGAAACACTTGGCTTTCCGAAATTAACGATCGAAACTGAAATTTCCTCCGAAGCCGCAAATGAAGAATATAAGAAATTTATAGAGGCTAAACAGAGAGAGGACCAAGAACGCGGCATTCAGGCAATGTTAGAAATGCAGAAGAAAGAAGCTGAAGAGGGAGCTAATAATGCTTCCACAGTTCAAGGCCCACTGACAATTGGATTAACGATTAAAGATGATGCCGATTTCAGAAAGCTTATTGATATTGTCGATGAAGAACGCCGTGTTGCCATAGAGGGGTATGTGTTTTCTGCAGAAACAAGGGAACTCCGTAGCGGCAGAACACTATTAACCTTTAAAATTACGGATTACACAAGCTCCATAATAGTCAAAATGTTTTCACGGGACAAGGAAGATGCTGCGTTGTATCAGCATGTTCAAAAGGGTATGTGGCTAAAAGTGAGAGGCAGTATTCAAACTGATACCTTTGTTCGTGATCTTGTTATGATTGGAAATGATATTAACGAAATTAAACCGATCCAAAGACAGGATACAGCACCCGAAAATGAAAAACGAGTAGAATTGCATCTTCATACCCCGATGAGTCAAATGGATGCTGTAACATCTGTCAGCACCCTTATTAGCCAGGCGAAGAAATGGGGCCATAAGGCAATAGCTGTAACGGATCATGCAGTCGTACAGTCTTTCCCCGAGGCTTTTGGTGCAGGTAAGAAAAATGATATAAAAATATTATATGGTGTAGAAGTTAACTTAGTGGACGATGGGGTTCCTATTGCTTATAACAGTGCAAAAAGAAGGCTGACTGAAGATACGTATGTAGTATTTGACGTTGAAACGACTGGTTTATCTGCTGTTTATGATACGATTATTGAGCTTGCAGCAGTTAAGATTCATAACGGGGAAATTATCGATCGCTTTGAGTCCTTTGCGAATCCGCATCACCCACTTTCTGCTACGACCATTAATTTAACTGGAATCACGGATGACCTTGTTGAAAATGCACCTGAAGTTGATGAAGTGCTTCAAAGATTTTACGAGTGGTCGGGCGATGCGATTTTAGTAGCTCATAATGCATCTTTTGACATGGGGTTCTTAAATGTAGGTTATAAGAAAATTGGTTTAGGCAAAGCAGCAAACCCAGTTATTGACACACTTGAATTGGCCCGTTTCTTATATCCAGAAATGAAAAATCATCGCTTAAATACGCTGGCGAAGAAATTTGATGTTGAGTTAACACAGCATCATAGAGCGATTTATGATGCTGAAGCAACTGGTTATCTATTATTAAAGATGTTAAAGGATGCTGCAGAAAAAGAAATTGAATTTCATGATCAGTTCAATGATCATATGGGTGAGGGAAATGCTTACCAGCGTGCCAGACCTTATCATTGTACAGTGATGGCACAAACTGAAGCTGGTTTAAAGAATCTATTTAAGCTGGTTTCTATTTCTCATATGAACTATTTCTATCGTGTTCCTCGGATTCCAAGATCAGTGTTGCAGAAATACCGGGAAGGGCTTCTTGTTGGCTCCGGATGTGATAAAGGTGAAGTTTTCCAAGGAATGATGCAGAAGTCTCCTGAAGAAGTTGAAGATATTGCGGCATTCTACGATTATATTGAAGTTCATCCGAAAGCCGTTTATGCACATTTAATTGAACTAGAGCTAATAAGGAATGAAAAGGCTCTAGAAGAGATCATTGGGAATATTGTTCAATTAGGTGATAAACTAGGTCTTCCTGTTGTCGGAACAGGAAATGTCCATTATTTAAATCCTATTGATAAAATTTACCGTAAGATCCTGATCAGCTCTCAAGGGGGAGCAAATCCATTAAATCGTCATAAGCTTCCAGATGTACATTTTAGAACAACGAATGAAATGCTTGATGCCTTTTCTTTTCTAGGGCGTGAAAAGGCAAAGGAAATTGTCGTAGATAATACAAATAAAATGGCCGATATGATAGATGTTATTAAACCAATTAAGGATGATCTGTATACGCCTAAAATTGAAGGCGCAGATGATGAAATGCGGAATATGAGCTATGAAATGGCAAGAAGAATCTATGGAGATAATTTGCCTGAAATAGTAGAAGCTCGTCTTGAAAAAGAATTAAAAAGTATAATTGGGCATGGATTCGCTGTTATTTATTTGATCTCTCATAAATTAGTAAAAAAATCATTAGATGATGGTTATTTAGTTGGTTCACGTGGATCTGTTGGTTCATCCTTTGTTGCAACGATGACAGAGATAACAGAAGTTAATCCGCTTCCTCCACATTATGTCTGTCCAGAGTGCAAGCAATCTGAATTCTTTAATGATGGTTCAGTAGGTTCAGGCTATGACCTGCCAGATAAGGATTGTCCAAACTGCGGTGCTTCCTATATAAAGGATGGACAAGATATCCCGTTTGAAACCTTCCTTGGTTTCAAAGGAGACAAGGTTCCGGATATTGACTTAAACTTCTCAGGTGAGTATCAGCCGCGTGCCCATAACTACACGAAGGTACTGTTCGGAGAAGACTATGTATACCGGGCGGGTACGATTGGAACAGTTGCCGATAAGACAGCATTCGGATATGTAAAAGCCTATCAGCAGGATCATAACCTCCAATTAAGAGGTGCAGAGGTTGAACGCCTTGCCTCTGGATGCACCGGTGTAAAAAGAACAACAGGTCAGCATCCAGGAGGAATTATCGTTGTTCCTGATTATATGGATATTTATGATTTTTCACCGATCCAATTTCCGGCTGATGATAAAAATTCTGAATGGAAGACAACTCATTTCGATTTCCATTCGATCCATGATAATTTGCTTAAACTTGATATTCTTGGGCACGATGATCCTACAGTTATTCGTATGCTTCAAGATTTAAGCGGGATTGACCCTAAAACCATTCCTACCGATGACCCAGAAGTAATGAAAATCTTTAGCGGTACAGAATCGCTTGGTGTAACAGAAGAACAAATTATGTGTAAAACAGGTACACTTGGCATTCCAGAGTTTGGAACAAGATTTGTTCGTCAAATGCTTGAAGATACAAAACCGACAACCTTTTCCGAGCTCGTCCAGATATCTGGACTTTCACATGGTACCGATGTTTGGCTAGGGAACGCTCAGGAACTCATTCATAATAAAACTTGTACACTAAGTGAAGTAATTGGCTGTCGTGATGATATTATGGTGTATTTAATTTATCAAGGACTCGAACCAGCATTTGCCTTTAAAATCATGGAGTCCGTTCGTAAAGGTAAAGGGTTAACAGATGAAATGGAAGAGGAAATGAGGAAGAATCAAGTACCTGAATGGTATATTGACTCTTGTAAAAAGATAAAATATATGTTCCCTAAAGCCCATGCTTCTGCTTATGTTTTAATGGCCGTAAGGATTGCTTATTTTAAAGTTCATCATCCTCTTTTGTATTATGCAGCATACTTTACGGTTCGTGCTGAAGATTTTGATGTAGATGCCATGGTTAAAGGATCGCAATCCATCCGTGCTTTAATTGAAGAAATAAATGCTAAAGGCCTTGATGCCTCCACAAAGGAAAAGAACCTATTAACGGTGATGGAGTTGGCTCTTGAAATGTCTGAACGTGGCTTTAGCTTCCAAAAGGTTGATTTATACCGCTCAAGTGCTAACGAATTTATTATCGATGGAAACACATTAATACCTCCATTTAATTCGATACCTGGATTGGGGACAAATGCAGCCCTTAATATTGTAAAAGCTAGGGAAGTGGGGGAGTTTCTGTCTAAAGAAGACCTTCAGCAGCGGGGGAAATTATCCAAAACAATCATTGAGTATTTGGACAACCATGGATGTCTGGAATCACTTCCAGAACAAAATCAGCTTTCACTATTTTAATGCTCAGCCTATTAAAATTTTATGTTAAAAAGGGGTCAATCCCTTGACATGGTAGCTATTCCATTTGCATTAAAAATTTGGTTATGGTATAGTTTTTATGGAAATACTATTAATAACTCTCGTTAAAGAAGAGTGGGGCAACCCACTCTTTCGTGTTGTATACGTTATTTTTAGTTAACACATTTATCCATTTGAATCGAATTTCACTTGAAGCAATGAATCGTGTAAAGGAGGGATATTATGAGCAAGGTGACTGATACGGTTGGACAATTAGTCACACCCATTTTAGATGAGCTTAATTTAGAATTAGTTGAAATTGAATACGTTAAGGAAGGAAGAGATTGGTTCCTCCGCGTATTTATTGATAAGGAAAATGGTGTCGATATTGAGGAATGCGGGTTAGTCAGTGAAAAATTAAGTGAAAAGCTTGATGAGATCGATCCTATTCCCTATAACTATTTCTTAGAGGTTTCATCACCTGGAGCTGAGCGCCCTCTTAAAAATGAAAAGGACTTTCAAAAAGCAGTTGGCAAAAATGTTTTTATTAAAACATATGAGCCAATTGATGGTGATAAAACGTTCGAAGGAATTTTGACTCATTTTGATGGTCACATAGTAACAGTCGAAATCAAAATTAAAACAAGAAAGAAAAGTATTGATATTCCGTATGAAAAAGTAGCGAATGCACGCTTAGCTGTTGTTTTTTCATAAAGTCAATTAGCGCTTGCGCTTTTCTATTAAAGGGGGAAGAAGTCTCATGAGCAGCGAATTGTTGGATGCTCTCACATTACTTGAAAAAGAAAAAGGCATTTCACGTGATGTCATTATTGATGCAATTGAAGCAGCGCTAGTATCTGCATATCGCAGAAACTTCAATCAAGCACAAAATGTTCGGATTGATTTAAATCTTGGAAACGGAACGATGAGAGTTTTTGCTCGAAAAGAAGTAGTTGAAGAGGTTTTTGACCCAAGACTAGAAATTTCCGTTGAAGATGCACAAAGAATGAATCCTAATTATCAAGTGGAAGATATTGTGGAGCTAGAGGTTACTCCTAAGGACTTCGGCCGAATTGCGGCGCAAACAGCAAAGCAGGTTGTTACGCAGCGTGTTCGTGAAGCGGAAAGAGGAATTATTTACTCTGAATTTATTGACCGTGAAGAAGATATTATGACAGGGATTGTGCAGCGTCAGGATTCCAAATTTATTTATGTCAGTCTTGGAAAGATCGAAGCGATTCTTCCAACAAATGAGCAAATGCCGAACGAGCAGTATAAACCTCATGACAGAATAAAGGTTTTCATAACAAAGGTTGAAAAGACTACAAAAGGACCACAAATTTTTGTTTCCAGAACTCATCCAGGTCTTTTGAAAAGATTGTTTGAAATAGAAGTTCCAGAAATTTACGATGGAACAGTTGAAATTAAGTCTGTAGCCAGGGAAGCGGGAGACCGTTCGAAAATTTCCGTTCATTCTGATAACGAGGAAGTCGATCCTGTTGGTTCTTGTGTAGGACCAAAAGGCACCCGTGTTCAAGCGGTCGTGAATGAGTTAAAAGGTGAAAAGATTGATATTGTAAAGTGGTCAGCTGATCCGATTGTTTTCGTTGCTAATGCGTTAAGTCCATCTAAAGTACTTGATGTCATCGTAAATGAAAATGATAAAGCTACAACCGTTATAGTTCCAGACTATCAGCTGTCACTCGCAATTGGAAAACGCGGGCAAAACGCGAGACTGGCTGCAAAGCTGACAGGATGGAAAATTGATATTAAATCTGAGTCTGAAGCACGAGAAACAGGCATGTACCCAAGAGAAGAAACACTTTTGACATATGATAGCACTGAGCTTGAAGACGATGAAAATTTTGATTTTCAGGAAGATATGGATTAATAGGGGTGAATGAATGTGAACAACCGTAAAAAAGTTCCTCTGCGTAAATGTGTCGCAACCGGTGAAATGAGACCGAAAAAAGAACTCGTTCGCATCGTTCGCTCTAAAGAAGGGGAAGTATCAGTTGATCCGACTGGAAAAAAATCCGGTCGCGGCGCCTACCTTTCTAAAGAAGAAGAGGCAGTAAAACTTGCAAAAAAGAAAAATGTTTTAGCAAGCCATTTAGATGTTTCAATAGATGATTCTATATATGAAGAGCTATTAGAGCTCATAGAGAAGGAGAAACGACTATCCAAATGAATGCAAATCAATGGATGTCATTGCTTGGCTTAGCGAATCGGGCACGGAAAATTACTTCGGGTGAAGAGCTTACTATCAAAGAAATAAGAAACGGTAAAGCGAAGCTCATATTGCTATCTGCGGACGCTTCTGTTAACACGACAAAAAAAGTAACTGACAAATGTAAATCCTATCAAATTCCATATAGGCTTGTCGAAAACCGGGAAATCCTTGGTCAGGCTATTGGAAAAGATGCTCGGGTTGTTGTGGCAGTGCTTGATGATGGATTTGCAAAAAAACTGAAGTCGTTGCTCGATTAATTCCAGCGGGGGTGAAAGTATGAGTAAAATGCGCGTTTACGAATATGCAAAAAAGCAAAACGTATCAAGTAAAGACGTGATTACAAAATTAAAAGACATGAATATCGAGGTCTCAAACCATATGACAACAATTGAAGCTTCTGCCGTACAAAAATTGGACGGAATATACGGTAAGAAGGAAGACAAACAGCCAGAAAAGCAAAATCAGCAAAAGACAAATCCAGTTCAGACTAAACCAAAAGCTCCGGCTGCTAATCGTAATGAGCAGTCGGAAGTAAACAAAGGTAAAAATAAACCTATGCAAAAACAAACTGAAGTTAGAAAGCCAAACAGCGAGAATAATCAAAAAGACAATAAGCCTTTTAACAAGAACAAGAATAAAAATAATAACAATAACAATCAAAATAGAAATAAAAACAATAATAAAGGGAAAAGCAACCATCAAGTACAAGTCCCTCCTGCTCCTAAAAAAGTAAAGGAACTTCCAGCAAAAATTACTTTTAGTGATTCATTAACTGTTGCTGAGCTTGCAAAAAAGCTTCATCGTGAACCTTCAGAAATCATTAAAAAATTATTTATGCTTGGTGTTATGGCTACAATTAATCAAGCACTAGATAAAGATGCTATTGAATTAATTGCTACTGATTACGGAGTCGAAGTCGAAGAAGAAGTTCATATCGATGTGACTGATTTAGAGGTTTATTTCACAGATGAAGAAGATGCAGAGCTTGTAGAGCGTCCGGCTGTTGTTACGATTATGGGGCACGTTGACCACGGTAAAACAACGACTTTGGATTCTATTAGAAATACAAAAGTTACAGCGGGAGAAGCCGGTGGAATTACTCAGCATATCGGAGCTTATCAAGTTGAAGAAAATGGCAAAAAGATTACGTTTTTAGATACTCCAGGACATGCTGCTTTTACAACAATGCGTGCCCGTGGAGCAAAAATTACCGATATTACCATTCTTGTTGTTGCAGCTGATGATGGTGTTATGCCTCAAACCATTGAAGCAATCAACCATGCGAAAGCCGCAGAAGTACCAATAATTGTAGCTGTTAATAAAATGGATAAGGAATCTGCCAATCCAGACCGCGTTATGCAGGAGTTAACTGAATATGGCTTAGTACCAGAGGCTTGGGGTGGGGATACTATATTTGTTCCTATTTCTGCCCTAAAAGGAGAAGGAATTGACAATCTTCTTGAAATGATCCTTCTTGTAAGCGAAGTAGAAGAATTTAAGGCTACTGCTAATCGCAGTGCTGTAGGAACTGTAATCGAGGCTCAATTAGATAAAGGCCGCGGATCAGTCGCAACTCTGCTCGTTCAAAACGGTACTCTAAAAGTAGGCGATCCGATCGTTGTTGGAAATACTTTTGGCCGTGTCCGTGCAATGGTCAATGATCTTGGCCGCCGTGTTAAACATGCTGGACCATCAACACCAGTAGAAATTACAGGTCTGAATGATGTACCTCAAGCTGGGGATCGCTTTGCTGTACTTGCTGATGAGAAGACAGCTCGCCAAATTGGAGAGTCTCGTGCTCAGCAAGCCCTTCAAGCACAGCGAAGTGAAAAGACAAAAATTAGCTTGGATAACTTGTTTGAACATATGAAACAAGGCGAAATGAAGGAATTAAATGTTGTTGTTAAGGCAGATGTTCAAGGTACTGCAGAAGCACTTACAACAGCCTTGCAAAAGATTGATGTTGAAGGTGTAAATGTTCGTATACTTCACACTGGAGCAGGAGCTATTAATGAATCAGATATTACTCTTGCTGCAGCATTTAATGCATTTGTTGTCGGATTTAATGTACGCCCTGATAATAACGCTAAGCGTGCTGCGGAAGCTGAAGGTGTAGATATTCGCCTGCATCGAGTTATTTACAAAGTAATTGAAGAAATCGAATTGGCTATGAAAGGGATGCTTGATCCAGAATTTGAAGAAAAAATTATTGGCCAGGCAGAAGTTCGCCAAACTTTTAAAGTATCAAAGGTTGGAACAATTGCAGGTTCCTATGTAACCGATGGAAAAATTACTCGAGATAGTGGAGTACGTTTAATCCGTGATGGCATTGTTATTTTTGAAGGGGAAGTAGATGCACTTAAGCGCTTCAAAGATGATGCTAAAGAGGTTAGCCAAGGATATGAATGTGGGATTACGATTAGAAACTTTAACGATGTTAAAGAAGGCGATGTCATTGAAGCCTTCGTTATGCAGGAAATTGAGCGAAAATGATCATTGGGCTAGCAGCTTGTGAATGTATCATTTATGATTCACATTCATTAAAAGAAAAACGAGCTGTATTGCAAAGAATTCTTACCCGTTTGAAACAAAAATATAATGTATCTGTCTCAGAGGTCGATTATCAAGATGTATGGCAGCGGACAAAAATAGCCATTGTTGCCGTATCATCCTCTCGAGTTTCAACGGAGCAAGAATTACAAAATGCCCTTAAATTAATTGATTCGTTTCCTGAAATTGAACGAACAATTACTGATGTCGAGTGGATTTAACTTTATTCAGTATTTATTTTCCACTTCTATTGGTGGGCGATGAATGCAGATTGGGAAACTATTCAGAAGGGGTTCAATACTTTCTGAATAAAGTTAAGCCTCCGGCGGATGCCTCAGATTTTTTTAAGGAATTTATCGGGCACTGCCCGATAAAAATCTGGGCGCAAATCCGCCAAGGAGGATTTGATTAGAGGTGAATAAATTATGAGCCTTCGAGCAAATAAAGTTGGAGAACAAATGAAGAAGGAGCTTGGCGAAATTATCGGCCGTAAAATTAAAGATCCGCGTGTCGGCTTTGTTACGGTAACCGATGTCCAAGTAACCGGAGATCTTCAGCAAGCAACCGTATTTATTTCTGTTCTTGGCGATGAGGAACAAAGGGAAAATACGCTTAAAGGCCTTGCAAAAGCAAAAGGATTTATCCGTTCGGAGATTGGGCAGCGTATCCGCTTGCGTAAAACTCCAGAAATTTTCTTTGAATTTGATGAATCAATTGATTATGGTAATCGGATTGAAACATTACTCCATCAAATTCATGATGAGGATCGTTCCAAGGAAAAAGAAGATTAATGATAGAAATGGATGTGGATAGACATTTGTCTATCCATTTTTTTCGAATTTAGAAAGGAGGATCACTTTTGGAAGGAATATTGCCGCTATTTAAGCCTAAGGGGATCACCTCACATGATTGTGTATTTAAGCTGCGTAAAATTTTAAAAATGAAAAGAATCGGTCATACCGGAACTCTAGACCCTGATGTGACGGGAGTACTCCCTATTTGCTTAGGGAGAGCGACAAAAGTGGCTGAATATATTACAGATGCCGGAAAAGCATATGAAGGGGAAGTAACGATTGGGTATTCCACCACAACTGAGGATGCCTCAGGAGAAACCGTTGAAGTTAGGAAAGTAACAAATTCATTTTCAAGAAAAGAAATTTTATCTGTTTTGGAAAGCTTAACTGGTGAAATAACGCAAACCCCTCCGATGTATTCTGCTGTGAAGGTAAATGGAAAACGGCTTTATGAATACGCAAGACAAGGGATTTCAATTGAAAGGCCAACTAGAAGGGTAAAAATCTACTCAATCGAACTTCTAGATGACCGCGATATTTTCAGTGGGGAAGTAATTCAATTCCGCTTCCGGGTATCTTGTGGAAAGGGAACTTATATACGGACGTTAGCTGTTATGATTGGAGAAAAACTTGGTTATCCTGCTCATATGTCTGAGCTAGTTAGAATTCAATCTGCCGCATTCTCCTTACAAGACTGCTTAACATTAGAAGAATTAGAATCCTTCGTTCAAGAAGGCACCCTTTTACCGAAAATAAAACCGCTTGAATCTGGGCTTTCTCATTTGCCCAAATATACGATAAATGATACAGTAGCAAAGAAAGTAAAAAATGGAGCAGTTTTACCCATACCAAGTCATTTATCTGAAGCAAAAGGTCCAATTGTTGTTGAAACTGAAAATGGCATTGCTTTGGCCATTTACGAGCATCATCAGCAAAAGCAAGGGTTAATGAAGCCTGTAAAGGTCATTCGAAATGATATGCTGTGAGAACTTTGGGCTTTGAATTTGAAAAAAGGTGAACCGCATGGAAATAATTTCAATTAATCATCCGCAATTTGTTAAGAGGGAACTTCCGCCATTATCCATAGCCTTAGGCTATTTTGACGGCGTTCATCTTGGACATCAGAAGGTTATCAAGAAAGCAAAGACTATCGCGGAGGAGAGCGGCTTCAAAAGTGCGGTCATGACCTTTGATCCTCATCCCTCTGTTGTATTAGGAAAAAGTGTTAAACATGTAGAATATATTACTCCACTGAGAGAAAAAATCGAGTTGATGGCTAAATTAGGGATTGATTATTTATTTATTGTCAACTTTTCAAGGGAATTTGCGAGTCTATTACCCCAAGAATTTGTAGATCAATATTTAATAGATCTAAATGTAAAACATGTGATCGCGGGCTTTGATTATACATATGGCAGTATGGGTAAAGGAACGATGGAAACATTGCCATTTCATTCAAGAGAAAAGTTCGCCTTTACAGTCGTTCCAAAATTAGCATCTAATAATGAGAAAATTAGCTCAACCTTAATTCGTTCAATGATTCGTGAAGGCAGAATGGAAGATATTTCACCTATACTAGGCAGGTATTATTCTACTAATGGCATCGTTATTCATGGAGATAAAAGAGGAAGAACAATTGGATTCCCTACGGCGAATATTGAATTGAAAGACGATTATATTCTTCCCCCTACCGGAGTTTATTGCGTCCGAATTAACACCAATGGAAAATGGCATGAAGGAGTATGCAATGTCGGCTATAAGCCAACTTTTAATAAAGAAATGTCGAAAAAGCCATCTATAGAGGTTCATATTTTTGATTATAATCAAGAAATATACGGACAAGAAGTAAAAGTTGAGTGGCACTTGCATTTACGAAAAGAACAAAAATTCAATGGCATAGAAGAACTTGTTGCTCAAATCGAAAAGGACAAAAGGGCGGCGCTTACTTACTTTGAAAAAAACAATGTTTAGCCTTGCATTTTGTCATAAAAAGTTGTATTCTTATTAACGTATCAAAAGAACCTTTGCTTGGCAAGTCGAGTCACCGACGCTTGCTCGGTAACAGGGGATTTACTATTTAGGAGGTGAAACGGATGGCAATCACTAAAGAACGTAAAAATGAACTAATCAATGAGTATAAAACTCATGAGAATGATACTGGATCTCCAGAGGTTCAAATCGCTGTCCTTACTGAGGAAATTAACAAACTGAACGATCATTTACGTACTCATAAGAAAGACCACCACTCACGTCGCGGTCTTTTGAAAATGGTAGGTAAACGTCGTAACCTGTTAACTTACCTGCGTAACAAAGATGTTCAACGTTACCGTGAGTTAATTAACAAATTAGGTTTACGTCGATAATAAGAAAAGCGGGAGTTTTCCCGCTTTTTTATTAGCTTAAAAAGAACACATGTTTACATACATAAAAGAGTCATTTTAACTTGTAATAAATTTGTACATACTATACATACACAGATTTTATACTTTAGTAGCATTTTTGTTCGATAATGTTTAGGTTTAGGTTTCCAATTCAATTCGCTAAACCTCCATTGTGAAAAGGTAGAGAGGGGTTACAAAATATGGGACAAGATAAACATATTTATTCTATAGATTGGGCTGGCCGCAAATTAACTGTTGAAATTGGACAGTTAGCCAAACAAGCAAATGGCGCAGTGTTAGTTCGCTATGGAGACACAGCTGTATTAAGTACGGCAACGGCATCAAAGGAGCCGAAAAATTTAGATTTCTTTCCATTGACAGTCAATTATGAAGAAAGATTATATGCTGTTGGGAAAATACCTGGAGGATTTATTAAAAGAGAAGGCCGTCCAAGTGAAAAAGCTATTTTGGCCAGCCGCTTAATTGATAGACCAATTCGCCCATTATTTGCTGATGGTTTTCGTAATGAAGTACAAGTAGTCAGTATGGTAATGAGTGTTGATCAAGATTGTTCTTCAGAAATGGCGGCCATGTTTGGTTCTTCATTAGCACTAAGTGTATCAGATATTCCTTTTGGAGGACCAATTGCTGGAGTAAGTGTTGGTCGTATTAATGGTGAGTTCATTATTAATCCTACAGTTGATCAGGCTGATAAAAGTGATATCCATTTAGTTGTCGCTGGTACAAAGGATGCTATTAATATGGTTGAAGCAGGTGCTCTTGAAGTCCCTGAAGAAATCATGCTAGAAGCGATTATGTTTGGACATGAAGAAATAAAGCGATTAATTGCGTTTCAGGAAGAAATTGTAGCTGAAATCGGTAAAGAAAAACTTGAAATAGTTTTATTTGAACTTGATCAAGAATTAGAAGCTAAGGTACGTTCGATTTGCGAGCAAGACATGATCGCTGCTATTCAAGTTCAAGAAAAGCATGCACGTGAGGATGCTATTAAAGCTGTTAAAAATGCGGTACTTGCAAAATTTGAAGAAGAAGAGACAACGGAAGAAGACCTTAAACAAGTAAAACAAATTCTTGATAAAATTGTAAAAGGCGAAGTACGAAGACTTATTACAGAAGATAAGGTCCGTCCAGATGGGCGTGGCTTGGATATCATTCGACCATTGTCCTCGGAAATTGGTATTTTTGCTAGAACACATGGTTCCGGACTATTTACTCGTGGCCAAACTCAAGCTTTAAGCGTTTGTACATTAGGTGCACTAGGTGATGTCCAAATTCTTGATGGCCTCGGAATCGAGGAAGAAAAGCGTTTTATGCACCATTACAACTTTCCTAATTTCAGCGTTGGAGAAACGGGTCCGATGAGAGGGCCAGGCCGTCGTGAGATTGGGCACGGTGCACTAGGAGAGCGTGCATTAGAGCCTGTTATTCCATCAGAAAAAGATTTTCCGTATACAGTCCGTTTAGTTTCTGAAGTTTTGGAATCTAATGGATCTACATCACAGGCAAGTATTTGCGCAAGTACCCTTGCTATGATGGACGCTGGTGTTCCAATTAAGGCTCCTGTTGCGGGGATCGCAATGGGTCTTATCAAGTCTGGAGAGCATTACTCTATATTAACGGATATCCAAGGTATGGAAGACCATTTAGGAGATATGGACTTTAAGGTTGCTGGTACAGCTAAAGGGGTAACAGCATTACAAATGGATATTAAAATTGAAGGTCTTTCCCGTGAAATATTAGAAGAGGCCCTTCAGCAGGCGAAAATAGGCCGCATGCAAATTCTAGACTCTATGCTAAGTACAATTGCCCAGCCAAGAAATGAGCTATCTAAATACGCTCCTAAGATCTTGACGATGCACATTAACCCAGATAAGATTCGTGACGTTATTGGACCGAGCGGAAAGCAAATCAATAAGATTATTGAAGAAACTGGTGTAAAAATTGATATCGAGCAAGATGGTACAGTATTTATTTCTTCAACTAATGAAGAAATGAACCAAAAAGCGAAGAAAATTATTGAGGACATTGTCCGTGAAGTTGAAGTTGGACAAATGTATCTTGGTAAAGTAAAGCGAATTGAAAAATTCGGAGCATTTGTTGAAATATTTAACGGAAAAGATGGGCTTGTACACATTTCAGAGCTTGCTGAAGAGCGTGTTGGCAAAGTTGAGGATGTCGTATCAATTGGGGACGAATTATTAGTAAAAGTAACCGAAATTGATAAACAAGGCCGTGTTAATTTATCACGTAAAGCAGTCCTCCGTGAGCAGCGCGAGCAGAAAGAACAAGCACAAAAATAATTAGTTTCAAAGCGTGATTTATTATTAATGAAAGAGTCAGGATGGGATGGCCCCCCTGACTCTTTCCATATACATACCTTTTGTTAAAAATTAACCTTTCGTTAGAAAATGCAGCTCGTTCTACCTTGTCCTCTTAAAACATATGGTTTATGGAAGGAGGCAAGGAGAATGAAAAAGGTGATTCATTTATGCATTATTTTTATTGTTGCATATCTTTTTGTTAATAATCCGTTATCGAACCAATACGTTTTGGGGCTAAAAGCTGATTCTATTTCTGTATCAAAACAAAAGGATCCTTTATATAACGAAATTACTGCAAGAGCAACAGACTATTATATTCCCCCGCAGGATGCGAAGATTGATCGAGTTTGGAAGGCGATTCCCGGATTAAATGGATTACAAGTTGATATAGGTGCTTCCTATAAAAAAATGAAAGCAGATGGCGAATTTAAGGATGAAAAGCTTGTTTTCAAACAAATTCTGCCTAAAGTTCAATTAAAGGATTTGCCGCCGTCTCCAACATATAAAGGGCATCCAGAGAAACAGATGGTTAGTTTTATCATAAATGTGGCATGGGGAAATGAGTATTTAACGGATATGCTAGCAACGCTAAAGGAGCATAACGTTTCGGTAAGTTTTTTCTTAGAAGGAAAATGGGCCCAAAATAATCCTGAATTGGCAAAAATGATAGAAGAAGCAGGACATGAAATTGGCAACCATTCATATTCTCAACCTAATATGGCAAAAATACCAAAGAGTAAAATTAGGGAAGAAATTCAAAAAACGAATGAAGTCATTATGGCAATCACAGATAAGCCTGTACAATGGTTTAGTCCGCCAAGCGGAAGCTTTCGTGAAGACACAATACAAATTGCCTTACAGGAAAGCTTAAGAACGGTCTTATGGTCGGTTGATACAGTTGATTTGAAAAAGCCATCCAAAGAGGAACTGCTAAATCGTGTAATGGGTAAGGTTCATAATGGGGCGATCATCTTAATGCACCCTACAAGCCCAACAGAAAGGTCGCTAGATCAGTTAATTATTCAGCTGAAGAAGCAGGACTTTCAAATTGGAACCGTTTCCGAGCTTTTGAGTTCTGATCGAACGGCTGATAATCTTATTTTTGGAAAAGTTAATAGTAAGGAAAATAACAACTAAAATTAATGCATCTCTGTTAAAGGAACAGGAGGAACTTATTTGATTAAAAAGTACACATGCCAAAATGGTGTAAGAATCGTATTAGAAAATATTCCACACGTTCGTTCCGTTGCCATCGGTGTTTGGATTGGAACTGGATCTAGAGATGAAAACCTAGAGAATAACGGGATTTCTCATTTTCTAGAGCATATGTTTTTTAAGGGGACAAAAACAAGATCCGCACGTGAGATCGCTGAATCATTTGACAGTATTGGCGGGCAGGTGAATGCTTTTACTTCAAAAGAATATACGTGCTACTATGCAAAGGTTCTCGATACTCATGCAGATTTTGCACTTGAGGTTTTAGCTGATATGTTCTTTAACTCTACATTTGTGGAAGAAGAGCTGAATAAAGAGAAAAATGTTGTATATGAAGAAATAAAGATGTATGAGGATACGCCTGATGATATCGTTCATGACTTGCTTAGTAAAGCCATTTATGAAAATCATCCACTTGGCTATCCGATATTAGGGACAGAGGAAACGCTTGCCACCTTTAACGGTGATACATTAAGAGAATATGTCCACAACATGTATACTCCTGAAGAAGTGGTCATTTCTATTGCCGGCAATATTTCTGATTCTTTTATTCGGGAAGTTGAAAAATATTTCGGATCCTATGAAGGCGGAAAGCATGAAAAAGTGAAGCAGGGCCTTGAATTCCATTCAAATAAGGTTGTTCGGAAAAAAGATACAGAGCAGGCACATTTATGTATTGGTTTTGAAGGACTGCAGGTAGGTCATCCAGAAATGTACAATTTAATTGTTCTCAATAATATACTTGGCGGCAGCATGAGCAGCAGGTTATTCCAGGATGTTAGGGAACAAAAAGGACTTGCTTATTCAGTCTTTTCTTATCACTCAGCCTACCAAGACGCAGGGATTGTTACACTCTATGGTGGAACTGGTGCTAAGCAATTGGATGTCTTATTTGAAACGATGCAAGAAACATTAAGCAAGCTTAAACAAGACGGAATTACCGAAAAGGAACTAAATAATAGCAAGGAACAGTTAAAAGGAAGTCTGATGCTCAGCTTAGAGAGCACCAATAGCCGAATGAGCCGAAATGGGAAAAATGAACTTTTACTGAAGCGTCATCGATCATTAGATGAAATCCTTGAACAAATTGATGCTGTTTCTAAACAAGGTGTGGATGAAATGGCAAATTCCATATTCACTGATAAATACGCCATTGCCTTGATTAGTCCTAATGGCGAGTTGCCAAAAAGTCTATAACTACTCATAACAGTCTGTTTAATTAGCAGACTGTTTTTTTGTTTATGGAAGCAAATTGATTTGTAGTCTAAATCATTATGAATATCGATAAATTGTATAGAGAGGGGGGAAGGGCATGAGACTTAGTGAGCTGAGCGGAAAAGAAATCGTTGACGTAAAAAAGGCAGAAAGATTAGGGGTTCTTGGGCAAACAGATCTTGAAATAAACGAAAAAAGTGGACAAATCCAGGCATTAGTCATTCCATCTTTGAAATGGTTTGGACTCAAAAGGCAAGGAGATGAGATTCGTGTACCTTGGAGCCACATTAAAAAGATTGGAACCGATATGATTATTTTAGATATGCCGAATGAGGAAGAAGCAAACGAATAGAAAATTTTTAAGGGATTATTTAGATTGGCAGAAGCCAGTCTATTTTTTTTTGAAAAAATTCTTTTCAAAAATAAAAGTTAGGCTAAAACCCAGAGCCCACATACTTTTTCTCTCATTCGAAACCTTCCCAAACTCATATTTCAAGCCTTATCTTTACATGGAAAACTCACCGATTTAGCCTTTCGTACATAGGATGTTGAAGTAGTGAATTAACACAATACCTGTAACACTCTTTAGAAGAAGGTGAGGGTTTCATGCTAACAGACATACAAATTGCTGTTATTGGCGGAGATGCTAGGCAGCTGGAAATAATACGCAGACTAACCGAGCTGGATGCCAAGCTTTCATTAATTGGATTCGAACAATTAGATCATGCCTTTACTGGGGCTGTTAAAGAAAAAATGGATGAAGTCGATTTTTCAAATAAAGATGCTGTTATATTGCCTGTTCCTGGAACTGGCTTAGATGGTCAAATTGAAACAATATTTTCAAATGAAAAGGTGTATTTACGGAAAGAGATGCTATTGGAAACACCATCCCATTGTACGATCTATTCAGGGATAAGCAACTCATATTTAGACAGTGTAACTAAACAGGCAAATAGACGACTCGTTAATTTATTTGAACGAGATGATGTAGCTATCTATAACTCAATTCCCACAGTAGAGGGAACGATCATGATGGCCATACAGCATACAGATATTACTATTCATGGGTCAAAAATTACCGTTCTCGGCCTCGGAAGAGTTGGGATGAGTGTTGCAAGAGTCTTTGATTCTCTTGGAGCCAAGGTAAAAGTGGGTGCTAGAAAAAGTGAACATATTGCAAGGATTACGGAAATGGGTTTAGTTCCTTTTCATTTAAAGGATTTAGAAAATGAAGTAAAGGATGCAGATATTTGCATCAACACGATTCCACATTTAGTAGTTACAGCTTCTGTTATTGCAAAAATGCCGGTTCACACTCTCATTATTGATCTTGCTTCTAAACCAGGAGGGACAGACTTTAGGTACGCAGAAAAAAGGGGAGTAAAGGCATTGCTCGCACCTGGACTTCCTGGAATCGTTGCACCTAAAACAGCCGGAAAAATACTAGCGAAGGTTCTTTCCCAATTAATAAAAGAAGACAGTATTAACCGAAAGGGGAAAATTTAATATGAGTTTAAAAGGAAAACGTATCGGTTTTGGTCTGACAGGATCTCATTGCACATACGATGCGGTGTTCCCGGAAATAGAGAAGCTCGTCAACGCTGGGGCTGAAGTTTTGCCTGTTGTTACCTTTACAGTAAAAAGCACTGAAACAAGGTTTGGCAAAGGGGAAGATTGGGTACAGAGAATTGAAGAATTAACAGGAAATAAAGTGATAGACTCCATTGTGAAGGCAGAGCCGTTAGGTCCAAAAATCCCTTTAGATTGTATGGTGATTGCCCCCTTAACAGGCAATTCAATGAGTAAATTTGCAAACGCCATGACAGATTCACCTGTTTTAATGGCTGCAAAGGCAACGCTTAGGAATCAGAAGCCTGTTGTATTAGGAATATCCACAAACGATGCACTTGGCTTAAATGGCGTGAATTTAATGAGATTAATGGCAACGAAAAATATTTATTTCATCCCATTTGGCCAGGATGATCCAGTGAAAAAACCAAATTCAATGGTTGCCAGAATGACAGCTTTATCAGAAACGATTGAAGCAGCTATTAACGGTGAACAATTCCAGCCCGTACTTGTTGAAAGATATAAGGACGAGAATTAGAGTGTTTCCCCAATTTATCTAGCAAAAAGTTTATTACTTTAAAGAATGAATATGTTAAAATGTATGTTATTATAAGAAAATTCATTAAGTTTCTGTAATAATCTTTTTTGTTAGTAAGTATTTTTGAGAGGGGAAAAAACAAATGGAACAGAAAAAAGGTTTTCATGTAGCAGTTTTAGGAGCAACAGGAGCAGTAGGTCAGCAAATGCTTGACACACTTGAGAAAAAGAATTTTCCAATCGAAAAGTTAACATTGCTATCATCTGCACGTTCAGCGGGAAAAAAGGTGATTTTTAAAGGCGAGGAGCTAACAGTCCAGGAAGCAACACCGGATAGCTTTGCAGGAGTTGATATTGCACTATTCAGTGCAGGCGGTAGTGTTTCTAAAGAAATGGCGGCTCATGCGGTTTCCCATGGCGCAGTTGTTGTTGATAATACAAGTGCTTTCCGTATGGATGAAGATGTTCCGCTTGTAGTGCCAGAAGTCAATGAACACGACCTTCACAATCATAAGGGACTTATTGCAAATCCAAACTGTTCTACGATTCAAATGGTTGTAGCTTTAGAACCAATCCGTAAAAAATACGGTTTAAATAAAGTTATCGTTTCAACATACCAGGCTGTTTCGGGATCAGGTGCAGCTGCAGTTGAAGAGCTTCATGAACAAACAAAAGCAATCATAAATGGCGAATCCTTTGAGCCTGCCATTCTTCCTGTAAAAGGTGATAAGAAGCATTATCAAATTGCCTTTAACGCGATTCCGCAAATTGATAAGTTTACAGAGAACGGCTTTACATTTGAAGAAATGAAAATGATAAATGAAACAAAAAAGATTATGCATCTTCCTGAACTTCAAGTTGCAGCGACATGTGTGCGTTTACCAGTTGCAACCGGTCACTCAGAATCAGTCTACTTCGAGGTGAATGAAGAAGAGGTTAGCTCACAAGATATTAAAGGGCTTCTTCAAGATGCCCAAGGTGTTATTTTACAAGATGATCCGGACAATCAAATCTATCCAATGCCTGCAGATTGTGTAGGCAAGAGCGATGTGTTTGTCGGACGTATTCGCAAGGACTTAGATCAACCAAAGGGTTTCCATATGTGGGTTGTGTCTGACAATCTATTAAAGGGAGCTGCGTGGAACTCAGTTCAAATTGCAGAAAGCTTAATAAAACTTGGTTTAGTAAAATAACAAAGTTCACGTTTTATTTCTTTAAAAAGATTTGAGCGTAAAAAATAAAGGAGCTAGAGATTTTCTAGCTCCAAATATGATCGTTCCTCTTTATCTGCAAACCTATGGCATAATCTAAAAACCAATGAAGAGTTTTATAGAGGTGTAACAATGAAAATAATTGTGCAAAAATTTGGAGGCACGTCAGTTCGCAATGATAAAAGCCGGGCACATGCATTTAAGCACATCAAGAAAGCCCGACACGAGGGTTATAAAGTAGTTATTGTCGTATCGGCAATGGGACGATTGGGTGACCCATATGCGACTGATACATTACTCTCTCTCGTAGAGACAAATAAATCCCTGATAAATAAAAGGGAAACAGATCTATTATTATCCTGTGGTGAAATCATTTCTAGTATTGTTTTTACAAATATGCTTTTGGAACAAGGTGTTAAAGCAACTGCCTTAACCGGTGCGCAAGCAGGTTTTCGAACTAATCACGAGCACACAAATGCGAAAATTATCGATATGAAATGTGATAGACTTCTTAAAGTACTTGAAGAGCATGATGTAGTTGTAGTAGCTGGATTTCAAGGTGCTGCAAAAAATGGGGATGTCACAACGATCGGCAGAGGCGGAAGTGACACATCTGCCGCAGCTCTAGGAGCAGCTCTAAATGCGGAATGGATTGACATATTTACAGATGTTGATGGAATTATGACTGCTGATCCAACTATCGCTGAAAATGCACGTCCTCTATCTATTGTCACATACACAGAAGTATGCAATATGGCTTATCAAGGAGCAAAAGTCATACATCCTCGAGCAGTTGAAATTGCCATGCAAGCTAAAATCCCCATTCGAATTCGATCTACCTATACAGAAAATTTAGGAACCCTTGTGACAACTTTTAATAAAGAACGGCAAGGAATAGACTTCATAGAAAGAATTGTTACAGGAATTGCCCATCTCCCCAATATTACACAAATCAAAGTACAGGCTAAAAAGGATCAGTATAATTTGCAAGCTGAGGTTTTTAAGGCGATGGCTAATGAAGGAATCAGTGTTGATTTTATAAACATTTATCCTAATGGCGTCAACTATACAGTTTCAGAAGAAATGACAGAGAAAGCCATTCAGATACTGGAAGATTTACATCATACTCCACTTGTCGAGAAGCATTGTGCTAAAGTATCTGTCGTTGGAGCCGGAATGCAAGGTGTGCCGGGTGTCGCATCGAAAATTGTTACAGCATTGTCAGAGCAGGAAATAAGGATTTTACAATCTGCGGATAGCCATACTACTATATGGGTTCTTGTGAAACAGCATGATTTAGCTAAGGCAATTAACGCTTTACATGATGCTTTCCAGCTTGAAAAGGATTATACAGTTCCTGAGAATATTGACTTATGGAAGATTAAAGGAGTGTAGCAATGATTCAGTTAGGCCGGGTTTCGACAGCGATGGTTACTCCATTTAATAGAAAGGGACATATTGATTTCCCTAAGACTACTCAGCTAATTAATCATTTAATTCAAAATGGCACAGAATCTCTTATTGTAGCAGGGACAACAGGTGAATCTCCAACTTTAACGAATGAAGAAAAAATAGCGTTATTCCAGCATGTGGTTAAAGCAGTCGACAAAAGAATACCAGTTATTGCGGGAACTGGCAGCAATAACACATACGCTTCTATTGACTTAACGAAACGAGCTGAGCAAATAGGTGTAGATGGAATAATGGCTGTGGCTCCCTATTACAATAGACCAAATCAAGCCGGACTTTTTCAGCATTTCCAGGCAGTTGCCGAAAGTACGAAACTGCCAGTAATGGCATATAACATTCCAGGCAGAGCAGCTGTCAATATTGAACCTGAAACCATTATTAGCCTTTCTAACATAAACAATATTTTTGCGGTAAAGGAAGCAAGCGGTAATTTAAATGCAATGGCTCGAATCATTTCAGAAACAGCTGAGGACTTTCAACTATACAGCGGGGATGACGGATTGACAATCCCTGTATTGGCAATAGGTGGGAAGGGCATAGTCTCAGTGGCGTCCCACATTATTGGAAATGAAATGCAAGAGATGATTCAAGCGTTTCTGAATGGCAAAATAGAGAAAGCTGCAAGGCTTCATCAACATCTCCTTCCAATCATGGAAGGACTCTTTGCAGCCCCAAGCCCTGTACCAGTAAAAACAGCGCTTCAATTAAAGGGACTTGATGTCGGCACGGTAAGATTGCCGTTAGTTCCGCTAACAGAGCAGGAGAGAAGTAAATTATCAGCTTTGCTACAATAAAAACTTACTATTAAAAGCCAATCAGTTTTTTGCCGATTGGCTTTTAATTTTACTAGAAAGGCCCACTCCGCTTTTCTTCTTGTCTAGCTTCAGCGCCTACCCCCGAAGTACAGGACGTACTAGTGTCGACAATGCGACAGGACAAGGAAAGCTTCGGCAGCGATGCATCGCACGACCAAAAGTGAAG
>NZ_JBALOW010000037.1:11734-38649 GCF_036965085.1 Bacillus sp. JJ1532 | reverse complement strand
TTGTCGGGGGTGGGCACAAGGAAAGCTTCTCCGAATAATCATCGCAGGAACAATTGTCCTTTGATTGTTCCGAAGGCGCTTCCGCTTTTCTTCTTGTCATAGTTTTCTTTCTTCAAGTATAATATTGGTAACTGATCTAAGGTCGGGCAACTGAAAATAGGAGGATTTTAACATTGAACAATAGAAAGAATGAAAGCATCAAGATTGTGGCACTGGGGGGAGTGGGTGAATTTGGCAAGAATATGTACCTTGTGGAGGTGGATGAAGACATATTTGTTCTAGATGCAGGACTCATGATACCGGAAAATGAAATGTTCGGAATAGATATTGTCATCCCTGACTTCACTTATCTCGCTCAAAATAAAGAAAAGGTTAAAGGAATCTTTTTGACACATGGTCATGAAGATCATATCGGTGCCCTATCATATATATTAAGAGATCTTAGTGTTCCTGTATATGGTACGAAGCTGACGCTGGCATTAGCAAAAGCGAAAATGAAGGAACAGGAATATAAAGGTCAAATAAATTTTGTGGAAATTCATTCGGACTCTAAGATCGAGTTTCAATCTGCGGACGTTTCATTTTTTCATACGACCCATAGCATTCCAGACAGCGTTGGAATTTGTATACATACTTCAGAGGGAAGTATTGTTTACACTGGGGATTTTAAATTTGATCAAGCAGCGGCTTCTAATTACAAGCCTGAGATAGGAAAAATGGCGAGAATCGGTGAAGATGGTGTTCTTTGCTTGCTTTCCGACAGTACGGAGGCAGATAAACCGGGTCATACCCAATCGGAAGCCAAAGTAGTCAGCCAAGTAACAGATACCTTTTTTAATGCTCCAGGTCGAATCATCGCTGCATCTTTGGCATCTGATTTAATAAGAATTCAGCATATTTTTGATGCAGCCTATAAAAGCAGAAGAAAAGTTGCGGTCGTTGGAAAATTCTCGCAATCAGCTTTCGATATCGCACTTCAGCTTGGGTATTTACAAGTACCCGAGGAATTAATCATTCCCATTTCTGAAATCAATCAATATCCGGATGATGAAATTGTCATTCTACTAACAGGATCCCAGGGAGAGCCCATTGAAGTTTTGCAAAAAATGTCCAAGCAGCTTCATAAGCAGATCAATATTAAACAGGGTGATACTGTCATGCTAACTGCCTTCCCGATTAGAGGGAGCGAGGTAATCATTTTTAAGACGATTGATATGCTTTTTCGTGCAGGAGCAAATGTGATTTCAGGAAAGGGTGCATTTGGCACATCAAGCCACGGAAGTCAGGAAGAGCTTAAATTTATGATTAATTTAATGCAGCCGAAATTCTTTATTCCTGTTCATGGCGAATATCGCATGTTAAAGGCACATGCCAAAGTTGCTTTGGAAAGCGGTTTAACGAATGATCAAATTTTCATCCCTGAAAAAGGCGAGGTTGCAGAAATAAAAGAAGGCCGGATTCGCCCCGCTGGCCGCATTCCATCAGGCAATATTCTAATTGATGGAAGTGGAGTCGGAGATGTCGGGAACATTGTATTAAGAGACAGAAAGCTTCTTTCTCAAGATGGGATATTACTTGTCGTTGTGACCTTGAATAAAAAGGAAAAAAGCATATGTGCTGGACCTGAAATTATTTCCAGAGGATTTGTATATGTAAGAGAATCTGAGGAACTTTTAATTGAGGCTACAAAGAAGGTCAGAGAAACTGTCGAAAAAAACATTTCAAAAGAAACCTTCGATTGGTCAGGAATTAAGCAAGATATGAGAGATGTATTGAATCAGTATCTATATGAAAAAACAAAACGAAGACCGATGATTTTACCGATTATTATGGAAGTTTAGAACTTAGGAAGCACAGCTCAAGCAGCTGTGCTTTTTATTTTATTAATAAGCAATAAACTAACACCGAATGAAAATACTCCCAAAGACCATACTAAACTCATATGGATTTTGTTCTTTAAATTGGTTTGAAGGGAGAAAAAAGAAATGAACAATGACTTGAAACAAAGCGGCTCTGAAAATGAAGAGCAGGACAAGCCGAAGGAAGGACAATCCTCAGCTCTTATTGAGAAAATTCAACAGTTAGGGCAAACGAATGTTCCGCAACTATCCCAGGACTCAAAGATTCACTGTTTAACGATTGTTGGTCAAATAGAGGGGCATCTTCAACTGCCTCCACAAAATAAAACAACGAAATACGAGCACCTCATTCCCCAAATTGTCGCAATTGAACAAAACCCAAAAATTGAAGGGCTTTTAGTAATATTAAACACAGTGGGCGGAGATGTCGAAGCGGGACTTGCCATATCTGAAATGCTTGCCTCCTTATCAAAGCCAACGGTATCTATTGTGCTCGGTGGAGGACATTCGATAGGGGTTCCGATTGCTGTTTCATGTGACCATTCTTTTATTGCGGAAACCGCGACAATGACCATCCATCCGATTAGATTGACTGGCTTAGTTATCGGAGTGCCACAAACCTTTGAATACTTAGATAAAATGCAGGAGAGGGTCATTAATTTTGTTACGAAGAATTCGAATATTTCCGAAGAATATTTTAAAGAATTAATGTTTGCTAAAGGAAATTTAACGAGAGACATTGGCACGAATGTAGTAGGGAAAGAGGCTGTTGAGAGCGGATTAATCGATAGCGTGGGCGGAATTGGTCCAGCAATGAAACGGTTAAATGAGCTGATAGACCTTAATAAAAAGAAGAATAAAGGGATAGTCCAATGATTCTCTATACAATGATGCCACAGGAGCTTATTTATCAAACAAACGAAAGTGAATTTGAAAAACAAAAAGTCATATCTTACCAGGGGATTCCAATGCTAGTGAATATAGATGATGGGCAAACCGGCACAGTTATCCGGATTATGAGCAGTGATCCTGCACACTTTATGAATGAAGCATGTTTTCCAGGAGCAAAAATCACTTTAACATTACAGTGAATGAGGGCAGTGTGTTATAATAGATTTAATTTCAGGGCAGCCAAATTATGGCTGCTTTCTTCTTTCAATACATAATATTAACTTTTTTACATAAGATTCCGTGCATGTTTCATTAATCTATTGTTTAAGATGGAAATAAGAAGATAATACAGGGTGATAAAATGGCCAAAAAGAAGCGAAGACATTCTAGAAAAAAAGAAAATATTAAATCAACTATTAGATTTGAGCTAATTGGTCTCGTCCTGCTTGCTTTAGGGGTAATAGCAATGGCAAAGCTTGGTAAGGCAGGGGATTGGACCGTTCTATTTTTCAAGTTTTTTATGGGAGATTGGTATATCTTAGGGATTTTGGGCATGATTGTTTTTGCTAGTTATATTATGTGGAAAAGGACATTGCCCCATTTTTTCAGCACTAAATTGGTAGGCTGTTATTTAATTATTTGCTCTATCCTATTACTTAGCCATACTACCCATATCGAATTATTAACAAATAGCGGAAAGGTACAAAACCCTAGTGTAATTAAACAAACCTTTGAAATGTTTGAGATGGTAAGGAATAGTGAAACGAGCACGGAGAAATTATATGGTGGCATGATAGGCGCCATCCTCATTGCCGTATTCTTCTATTTATTTGATGTTGCCGGGGCAAAATTTATTGCTCTAATCTTGATTATCATTGGAATTACATTAGTAACTGGCAAAACCTTTGGGGAGGCATTTGGAAAGCTTCTAACTGCTATTGGAAAATTTATAAAAAATCAATGGAATGCATTCATTCATGATATGAATGAATGGAACAGAAACCGTAAAGAAAAAAGAGTCTCAAGGCGTGAAAAGGCAAAAGAACGTAGAAGCAGAGTAGAGGAAGAGAATAGAACAGAACCCGTTATTAAAATTAATAGTGCGGTCGAGCAAAAGAAAGATTTACAGCCGGAACCTATTATTTCTAGTTTTATTGAAAAGGCTAACTATGAACAAAATAAACAGGTAGAGAAAGAAACGGCAAAAAGAATGGACAACCAATCAGATTCGGATTCAGGACCACCTATCACATTTACTGAAGTTGAAAACGTGGATTATGAATTGCCGCCTATTAATCTGCTGAAGCTGCCTAGACAAACAGATCAAAGCGGTGAATATGAATTAATACACGCAAATGCAGCAAAGCTTGAAAGAACTTTTCAAAGCTTCGGCGTAAAGGCAAGAGTAACTCAAGTTCACCTCGGTCCAGCTGTAACGAAATATGAGGTCCATCCCGATGTGGGAGTAAAGGTCAGTAAGATTGTTAGTTTGCACGATGATTTGGCCCTGGCACTTGCTGCAAAAGACATTAGAATTGAGGCTCCGATTCCAGGGAAATCTGCGATAGGGATTGAAGTACCCAATTCTGAAGTCGCAATGGTTTCACTTAGAGAAGTCATTGAAGCAAACCAATATGAGAAACCGGATTCAAAGCTATTAATTGGCCTTGGCCGTGATATTACAGGGGAATCGGTCCAAGCAGAATTAAATAAAATGCCCCATCTATTAGTAGCTGGTGCAACTGGCAGCGGAAAAAGTGTGTGCATTAATGGAATAATTACAAGTGTACTAATGCGGGCAAAACCTCATGAAGTGAAATTAATGATGATCGACCCCAAAATGGTTGAATTAAACGTGTATAATGGGGTCCCTCATTTGCTTGCTCCAGTTGTTACAGATCCTAAAAAAGCATCACAGGCGTTAAAGAAAGTTGTCAATGAAATGGAAAGACGATATGAGCTATTTTCGCATACAGGAACAAGAAATATTGAAGGCTATAATGACTATGTAAGAAAACACAATGCGGAAGAAGAAGCACAGCAGCCACTGCTGCCTTACATTGTCGTGATTGTAGATGAGCTTGCGGATTTGATGATGGTGGCATCCTCTGATGTAGAAGATGCGATCACAAGGCTTGCTCAAATGGCACGTGCAGCTGGAATACATTTAATTATTGCTACCCAGCGCCCTTCAGTTGATGTTATTACAGGGGTTATTAAGGCAAATATTCCTTCTCGGATTGCCTTTGCTGTCTCATCTGCGACTGATTCAAGAACGATTCTTGATATGGGTGGAGCGGAGAAATTACTAGGCAGAGGAGACATGCTCTTCCTACCAGTCGGTGCATCTAAGCCTGTTCGTATTCAAGGTGCCTTTTTATCAGATGAGGAAGTTGAGGATATAGTAAATTTTGTTATTGAACAGCAAAAGGCACAATACCAAGAAGAGATGATTCCTGATGAGATCCCAGAAACAACATCAGAAGTTGATGACGACCTGTACGATGAAGCAGTTGAGCTTATTTTAGAAATGCAAACAGCTTCTGTCTCAATGCTGCAGCGCAGATTTCGAATTGGCTATACGCGGGCTGCCCGCCTTATTGATGAAATGGAAGCAAGAGGAATCGTTGGTCCTTATGAAGGCAGTAAGCCGCGAGCTGTACTGTTAGGCAAGCCATCTGAAGAAGCAAGTTCATAGACACTTTTCTGAAAGACTCGTTTTATTTAAAACGGGTCTTTTTGGCAGAAAAAAAGATTTGTGTTAAATGTGTTATACTAATATAATTATAATATAATGAGAGTCTATCTACTGTATGATGCGTTTTTACTATTTTTTTAATAATTTCTATTTCATTATTAACTAAAAAGTGTTATAGTATTTTCGATTAGTAGGAAAGATTGAACATCAGAGGTCTGATGTCTCCGAGAAAATTGGTTGGAGGAAACTGCATGTCCATAAAGTCAGATAACCGGCATTTATATTTACAAGTGATTGATCGCTTAAAACAAGACATTGATGATGGAAAGTATAAAGAAAAAGAAAAACTTCCCTCAGAATTTGATCTTGCCAAGCAACTTGGCGTAAGCAGAGCAACTCTTCGTGAAGCGCTTCGTATTCTTGAAGAAGAAAACGTTATCATACGCAGGCATGGAGTTGGGACTTTTGTAAATGCAAAGCCATTATTTACCTCAGGTATTGAACAGTTAAATAGTGTTACTGACATGATATTGAATGCAGGAATGAATCCAGGAACCATTTTCTTAAGTTCATCTACAATGGGACCGACTGAAGAAGATATTCGCCGTTTTTCATGTTCTGAGGAAGAGGAAATTATTGTGATCGAAAGGGTAAGAACTGCTAACGGTGAACCTGTTGTGTATTGTATTGATAAAATTCCAGTTCCAATTCTTGCTGAAACATTCACACATGAGCAGGAATCAATATTGAATTTACTGGAAGAAAAAGCAAATCGAAAAATAACATACGCAATCACCCAAATTGTACCGCTAGGTTATCATGAAAAAGTTTCCCCGATCTTAGAGTGTGATCCTGAAACTGCTTTGCTCGTTCTTAAGCAAATGCATTTTGATGAAACGGATGAGCCCATTCTGTATTCGGTCAATTATTTTAGAGCGGATAAGTTTAGTTTCCATGTTCTTAGGAAAAGGTTATAGTTCACTCCTAGGAAAAATAAGCTATTAGTAGCTCTAAGGCTTTTCTACTATCAGATAATTAAAATTATAGGGGGTCAATACCTTGAAGAAGCGAAAATTTGGTTTAGCGCTATCTTTAGTGCTAGCAGCTGGAACAATTTTAGGTGCTTGTGGAAAGTCGGAAGAAAAAGAAGGCGACACAGCTAAAACAGAAAAAAATGAAAGTGCTTTCTCTGTTGCAATGGTAACAGATGTTGGTGGGGTAGATGATAAATCTTTTAACCAATCAGCATGGGAAGGTCTTCAAGAGTTTGGTAAGAATAACGGACTTGAAGAAGGTAAAGGCGGATACAACTATTTGCAATCTAAATCAGATGCTGACTACTCCACTAACTTAAATAAACTTTCTCGTGAAGGATTTAATTTAGTATTTGGTGTTGGTTTCTTAATGGTAGAAGATATTAATACAATTGCTGGGCAGCAAAAGGATACTCATTTCGGGATCATTGATGGTGTTGTTGAACAGCCAAACGTTGTAAGCGTTCTATTTAAAGAGCAAGAAGCGGCATTCCTTGCTGGTGTAGCGGCTGCAAAGGCAACTAAATCTAATCAAATTGGCTTTATTGGCGGAATGGAAATTCCAGTAATTGAGCGTTTTGAATCTGGCTTCTTAGCTGGTGTACAATCAGTAAACCCTGACATTAAAGTAAACGTTCACTATACTGGAGCTTTTGACAAAGCTGAACTAGGAAAAACGACAGCTGCACAAATGTATTCTTCAGGTATTGACGTAATTTTCCACGCTGCTGGCGGTACTGGTAATGGTTTATTTACTGAAGCAAAAGACCTTAAAAAGAAAGATCCTACAAGAGAGATTTGGGCAATTGGTGTTGACTCTGATCAGACTTTAGAAGGTGTCGTTGAAATTGATGGCAAAAACCATAACGTTATCCTTACATCTGCTATGAAAGGTGTAAAAACGGCTGTAATCGATATTTCTGAAAAATCAAAGGCTGGCAACTTCCCTGGCGGCCAAACATTAGTATATGGTTTAGCTGAGGAAGGTGTTAATTTAGCGCCAATCAATGAAGAAGTCTCTAACAAGGCTGATATTGAATCTGCTGTTAATGAATGGTCAGAAAAAATTAAGAACGGTGACATCACAGTTCCTGGTACTAAAGATGAGCTCGAAAATTTTAAAGCTCAATAAGTAGATTGCGGTGGAATTAGTCATTTCTTATACTAATAAAATGTAAATCTACTATTCTTTACTGAGGAATAAGCGGGTTGGTAAACCGGCCCCTTATTCCTTTTTTAAATTCAATGGAAATTTAATTGAAGTGTAGAACAAATTCTTTCTACATTTCACTTAAGGTTTTATTGGACTACATGAAGGGTCTGACATCTTACTACAAATACTTTCCTTTTATCTTGAGCAAGGAGTGAAAATGATGGAATACGTAATTGAAATGCTCAATATTCGAAAAGAGTTTCCTGGGATTGTTGCAAATAACAACATAACCCTTCAATTAAAAAAAGGCGAAATCCATGCATTATTAGGTGAAAATGGTGCTGGTAAATCAACGCTAATGAATGTCCTGTTTGGATTGTACCAGCCTGAAGAAGGTGAAATCCGCGTAAAGGGTAAGCCTGTAAAAATTACAAATCCTAATATAGCAAATGATTTAGGAATTGGAATGGTGCATCAGCATTTTATGCTTGTTGATCCTTTCACGGTAACAGAAAATATTATTCTAGGAAAAGAAACGACTGCTGGCGGAAAGATTGATATTAAAAAAGCTGAAAAAGATGTAAGAGAGATCTCTGAAAAATACGGTCTGGCAGTTGATCCTAAAGCTAAAATTGCTGATATTTCTGTAGGAATGCAGCAGCGGGTTGAAATCTTAAAAACTTTATATCGTGGTGCAGAAATTCTTATTTTCGATGAACCGACTGCTGTTTTAACTCCTCAGGAAATTCATGAGTTAATCCAAATCATGAAAGCTTTAATTAATGAAGGTAAATCTATTATTTTAATTACCCATAAGTTGAAAGAAATTATGGAGGTTTGTGATCGAGTAACCGTTATTAGAAAGGGTGTTGGCATTGGAACAGTAAATGTCAGCGAAACAAACCCGAATGAGCTTGCCAGCTTAATGGTTGGCCGTGAAGTTGTTTTTAAGACGGAGAAGAAAGAAGCACAGCCTGCACAAGATGTTCTTGTTATAAATGACCTTCATGTTAAAGATTCCCGCGGTCTCCCAGCAGTAGAAGGCTTAAGTCTTACAGTGAAGGCTGGTGAAATATTAGGAATTGCCGGTGTAGACGGAAATGGACAAACAGAATTACTTGAGGCCATCACTGGACTTAAGAAATCTGAAAGAGGTTCAATTAAGCTTAATGATAAGGAAATTAGTAATCAACCACCTAGAAAAGTAACAGAATCTGGGATGGGCCATATTCCACAAGATCGTCATAAGCATGGGCTCGTACTCGATTTTCCAATCGGTGAAAATATAGTTCTACAAACCTATTATCAACAGCCTTATTCAAAAAACGGGGTATTAAACTTTAAGGAAATTTATAAAAAAGCAAATGAGTTAATCGAAGAATATGATGTTCGAACGCCAAGTGAGTTTACATTAGCCCGTGCATTGTCCGGGGGGAACCAGCAAAAAGCCATCATTGGCCGTGAAATTGACCGAAATCCAGATTTGCTTATTGCTGCCCAGCCTACACGTGGATTAGATGTTGGTGCAATTGAGTTTATTCACAAACGTCTTATTGAGCAGCGGGATCATGGAAAGGCTGTCTTGCTCTTATCATTTGAACTCGATGAAATTCTTAATGTGAGTGATCGGATTGCTGTTATATATGAAGGGAAAATTGTTGCCATTGTGGATCCAAAACAAACAACAGAACAAGAGTTAGGATTGTTAATGGCCGGTTCGAAACGGAAGGAAGCAGGTGAAAAAGCAGATGTCTAATCGTTTGAAAAATATGATCGTCCCACTCCTAGCAGTTGTATTGGGGATGCTTGTCGGAACTATCATTATGATTGCTACCGGCTATAATGCTGGTGAAGCTTTCTATGCACTGTGGGACGGTGCCTTCGGTGATGTTTATTATTTTGGGGAAACCATTAGACAGGTGACGCCGTATATACTTGCAGGACTTGCCGTTGCTTTTGCATTCAAAACGGGATTGTTTAATATCGGAGTAGAAGGTCAGTTAATAGTAGGGTGGCTTGCAGCTGTTTGGGTGGGGTTCGCCTTTGATCTTCCGAAGGTAATTCATTTGCCTTTAGCTGTATTAGCGGCAGCCGCTGCTGGAGCGCTTTGGGCATTTATTCCAGGGTTTTTAAAAGCTCGTTTTCGTGTCCATGAGGTAATTGTTACGATTATGTTAAACTATGTAGCTTTACATGTAGCAAACTATTTCGTTCGTTCGGTTTTTTCTGAAAAGAGTGATCGCACACCAAATATCCATGAAACTGCATCTTTGCGTTCCCCTTTTCTAGAAGGCCTAACAGATTACTCCCGCTTACACTGGGGGATACTCATTGCCCTTTTCTGTGCATTTTTGATGTGGTTTATTCTTGAGAAAACGACTAGAGGGTACGAATTAAGATCAGTTGGCTTTAATCAGCATGCTTCTGAATATGCAGGGATGAATGTTCGTTCTAATATTATTTTATCAATGGTGATTTCCGGTTCATTTGCAGGACTAGCAGGCGCTATGGAAGGGCTTGGCACCTTTGGCTATGCAGCAGTAAGAGGCGGGTTCACCGGTGTTGGATTTGATGGAATTGCTGTAGCCTTGCTCGGTGCGAACGGGCCTATCGGCATTGTTTTAGCTGCATTATTATTTGGCGCATTAAAGGTAGGAGCGTTAAATATGCCGCTTGAAGCAGGCGTTCCAAATGAACTCGTAGATATTATCATTGCCTTAATTGTCTTCTTCGTAGCAGCTAGTTATATGATAAGAATCTTCATTGACCGTATTAGTAAGAAGGGGGTGAAGTAAGTGGGCATCATGGATATGTTAGCAATCATTATTCCCTCCACAATGCTTTGGGCGGCACCACTTATTTTCACAGCATTAGGCGGAACCTTTTCAGAGCGTTCAGGTGTTGTAAATATTGGGCTTGAAGGATTAATGGTTATCGGTGCTTTTTCAGCTATTGTCTCTAATCTAGCTTTCGATAGCACATTCGGCAGCATGACTCCTTGGATTTCGTTACTTGTAGCAATGGCTATTGGTGCTTTACTTTCTGTATTTCATGCCGTTGCATCGATTACATTTAGAGCAGACCAAGTAGTTTCTGGTGTTGCAATAAACCTTTTGGCTATCGGAGCAGCATTGTTTCTTGTAAAGTTTATTTATGGGAAAGGTCAAACGGATGCTATTCAAAAAGGCTTCCATAAGATTGATATTCCAATTTTAAGTGATATTCCCCTAATTGGGAAATTATTCTTTTCAAATACGTATTATACATCTTATGTAGCGATTATTGTTGCCTTTATTGCCTGGTATGTTATTTTTAAAACCCCATTCGGATTAAGATTGCGATCTGTTGGAGAACACCCGATGGCTGCAGATACAATGGGAGTAAATGTCACAAAAATCCGCTATATTGCGGTTATCCTTTCTGGTGCACTCGGCGGAATCGGTGGAGGCGTTTATGCCCAGTCGATTACTTCTGACTTTAGCCATGCAACTATTAGTGGTCAAGGGTTTATGGCATTAGCTGCTATGATTTTTGGCAAATGGCATCCACTTGGAGCTATGGGGGCTGCCTTGTTCTTCGGATTCGCGCAAAGCTTAAGTATTATCGGATCAAGCTTGCCTTTCTTGGAGAATATTCCGAATGTCTATTTATTAATCGCTCCATATGTTTTAACGATTTTAGCCTTAACAGGATTTATCGGCCGTGCGGATGCACCAAAAGCATCTGGTGTCCCATATATTAAAGGTTCGCGTTAATTTGTTAAGACCTCATTTTTTGAGGTCTTTTTTTCATGTCCGGTATCACAATTTCCATTTAAGTTAATAACTTGAATTAAGTAATTGGGGCAAGTTATATTTAGTATATGATTTAAATCAAAAAAAGTTTGAGGAAAATAACGACGTTTAAGTTACATATGATAGTAAAGCAAATAATATTAACCGAATGATTGGGAGGACAGAATATGGAAATTTTATCAGAAGCCGTTAAACCGATGAATGGCTATAAACTTCATATTGTAAAAACCGAAAAATACAAAACAAATACTATAGTTTGGAAGATGAAAGCCCCGCTAAATAAGGAATTTGCTACTCTTAGGGCTTTACTTCCATATGTACTGCAGAGCAGCAGTGAAAATTATCCTACCACCGGGAAGCTACGTTCTTATTTAGATGAGCTTTATGGAGCGACTTTTTATGTAGACCTATCGAAAAAAGGTGAGTACCACATTATTAGTTTTTCATTGGAAATTGCTAATGAAAAATTTTTATCTGACAGTACACCCCTTTTAAAGGAAGCATTTCAATTTTTATCAGAGATTTTAACGAAACCAAATGTTCAAGGAAATGCTTTTGATAAAGATACTGTGGAGAATGAAAAAAGGACATTAAAACAAAGAATTCAATCTGTATATGACGATAAAATGCGTTATTCCAACTTTCGTCTCGTTCAAGAAATGTGTAAGGATGAGCCGTACTCACTGCATATTCATGGAGAAAAAGAAGACGTTAACCCAATTACCCCAGAGAGTCTTTACGAATATTACCAGAATTCTTTAAATCAGGACGAGATGGACCTTTACGTGATTGGAGACGTAAATGTGGAAGAAGTAGAGGCATTTGGAAAGGAGCTATTGCAATTTGTTGATCGAACTCCACAGCTTATCCATTCTTCTGCATTTAGAGAAAAGAATGATGTTCATGAGGTAATCGAAAACCAAGATGTAAAGCAAGGAAAATTAAATATTGGCTATCGAACAAATATTGTATATGGGGACGAGGATTACTATCCTTTACAAGTTTATAACGGAATATTTGGAGGTTTTTCACATTCCAAATTATTTATCAACGTAAGGGAAAAAGCGAGTCTTGCTTATTACGCGGCAAGCAGGCTGGAGAGCCATAAAGGATTATTAATGGTGATGACAGGTATTGATAATAAAAATTATGATCAGGCTGTCAGCATTATACATGCACAAATTGAGGCAATGAAAAATGGTGATTTCACGGAGGAAGAATTAAAACAGACGAAGGCTGTTATTAAAAACCAGCTGCTGGAGACTATTGATACATCTAGAGGAATAGTAGAGGTCCTTTATCATAACGTAGTCTCTCAGAAAGATATTTCCATTCAGGATTGGATGGATAAAATGGATCTGGCTACAAAGGAAGATATAGTTGCAGTCGCCAAAAAAATCACTTTAGATACGATATATTTCTTAACTGGGAAGGAGGCAGGAATGTAATGGAAAAAATTACATTTGAACAGCTGAAGGAAGAATTGTTTTTTGAGAAACTTGAAAATGGTTTAGATGTGTACATCCTGCCAAAAGCGGGTTTTAATAAAACATATGCGACTTTTACAACGAAATATGGGTCTATTGACAACCATTTCCTTCCTCAAGGAAAAAATGAATATGTAAAAGTTCCCGATGGGATTGCCCACTTTTTAGAGCATAAGCTTTTTGAGAAAGAAGATGGGGATGTCTTTCAGCAATTTAGCAGGCAGGGAGCATCTGCTAATGCATTTACTTCTTTCACAAGAACAGCTTATTTATTCTCGAGTACATCAAATGTAGAACAAAATCTTGAAACATTAATTGACTTTGTTCAATATCCATACTTTACAGAACAAACTGTTGAGAAAGAAAAGGGAATCATTGGACAGGAAATTACCATGTATGATGATAATCCTGACTGGCGCTTGTATTATGGTTTAATTGAAAATATGTATCAGCAACATCCTGTAAAAATTGACATTGCTGGTACGATTGAAACGATTTCACATATTACGAAAGATTTGCTTTATGAGTGCTATCATACGTTCTACCACCCAAGTAATATGCTATTATTTATTGTAGGGCCTGTAACTCCAGACAATATTATGAAACAAATTAAGGATAACCAAGCATCAAAAGATTACAAGGAATTGCCGGAAATAAATCGTAAATTCGAAGAAGAACCTGAACAGGTCGCTAAGAAAAAACAAGTTTTGCAAATGAATGTTCAAACATCCAAATGTTTAGTAGGCATAAAGGCAAAGAATGTGAATAAGTCCGGCCAGGAATTATTGAAAACAGAGCTAAGCTTAAACGTCATGCTGGATATTATGTTTGGTAAAAGCTCTGACCATTATAGTACTTTATATAATCAAGGGCTAATTGATGATACGTTTTCGTTTGATTATACCCAGGAAAAAAGTTTCGGGTTTGCTATGGTTGGCGGTGATACAAATGATCCAGAAAAGCTTGCTGAATCGTTAAAGAATATTCTTTTAAAAATGAAGGAAAAGGGAGCCATTTCAGAAGCGAGCTTAGAACGAACGAAAAAGAAAAAGATTGGTGCATTTCTGCGGGCCATAAATTCTCCGGAATATATTGCGAATCAATTTACAAGATATGCCTTTAATGAAATGAATTTATTTGATGTTGTCGCTACCCTTGAAGCGATAAAAATAGAAGATATTGAAAGTATTGCAAGTGATTTTATTTCAGAAGACAGATTTTCTGTTTGTCAAGTTGTTCCGAAAGGTTGATTAACAAAAACATTAGGACGATAATAAAGAGAAAGCGCCTTTCATGTTGGCGCTTTCTTTCCTTTTTATTATAGCGCATGGAGTGAACAGGATGAGGAAATATGCATTAATTACGGGAGCAAGCGGTGGAATTGGGGAAGCGATTGCAGCTAAATTAGCGGCTGAAGGCTATCATTTATATTTGCATTATCATGAGAATAAAAAGGCAATTGAAACTCTAATGGAGCAGCTTAAAGCATTTGGCGGAGAGTATATTCCAATCCAGTCAGATTTATCTTCAAAAAGTGGCTATAAAAAGCTCGCAAAAAATATTTTTTCCATTGATGCCATTATACATAATAGCGGTATAAGCCATTACGGTCTTCTATATGAGCTTGAGGACAGCATGGCAGAAAAGCTGATCAACCTTCATGTAACAACACCACTTATGCTTACGAAGCAATTACTGCCTAAATTACTGGCCAAAAGAAGCGGAAACATCATCGTCATCTCTTCCATATGGGGTCAAACAGGAGCTGCTTGTGAAGTCGCCTATTCCACTGTTAAAGGAGCCCAAATATCGTTTGTCAAAGCGTTAAGCAAGGAACTGGCCTTTAATGGTATTAGAGTGAATGCTGTAGCGCCAGGTGCCGTGCAAACAGCTATGATAGAGGGCTTTTCATTTGATGAGCTTGAATCGCTAAAAAATGAAATTCCAATGGGGAGACTCGCTTCACCTGAAAATATTGCTGATTCTGTTTCATTTCTTCTATCAGAAAAATCGTCCTATATTACTGGACAAGTACTTGCCGTAAATGGTGGTTGGTATACTTAATCAAATGGATTGACGAAGAAATCATGAATATTTTTTCTCTCCAATAAACAAAATAACTATGTACTATAGTGTACAACACAGTTTTTAAAGGAGGATATATTCATGTCTGTACTTGAAAATTGGCAGCAATGGAAAGACTTTCTAGGCGATCGTCTAGATCAGGGACAGCAGCAGGGAATGAATAAAGACACCGTTAATGATCTTGCCTACCAAATCGGTGACTACTTAGCGAAACAAGTAGATCCGAAAAATGAACAGCAGAGAATTCTCTCTGATTTATGGTCAGTTGCTGATAAGGATGAACAGATGGCCATTGCGAACGTTATGGTTAAACTGGTTGAGAACAACGGAACACAATAATACATGAAAAAAAGAGAGGAGCACCCTCTCTTTTTTTTATGCTTTTTACAGATTTAATCTCTATGTATATTTTGAAAATGATTAAAAATCTATTTTTATGATGTTCTGCTTTGTTTTTCCTTTCATCTTTCTTCGAAATCATTTATTATAAAGGGGCGTATTGATAAAGAGGACAAATAGGTCTTTCATATTCAACCTCTTAAACGTAAAGGGAAGTTTAGGAACGGTACTAAGGAGGTTATTAATTTTGAGTAAAACAGAGTGGTATTTAGAGTATGAAATCCAAAAGAACCGACCCGGTTTGCTTGGTGATATTTCTTCCCTTTTAGGTATGCTTTCCATAAACATTGTTACGATCAATGGTGTTGATGAAGGCCGCAGAGGGCTATTAATTCTAGCAGAAAGCAATGAACAAATTGTTCGGCTAGAGTCAATTTTACATACAATGGATACAATAAAATTGATTAAACTCCGTAAACCAAAATTAAGGGACCGCTTAGCTGTTCGACATGGAAGATACATACAAAGAGACGCGGATGACAAAAAGACTTTCCGTTTTGTAAGGGACGAGCTTGGACTATTAGTTGACTTTATGGCAGAATTATTTAAGCAGGAAGGGCACAAACTAATAGGTATAAGAGGAATGCCTCGTGTAGGAAAAACCGAATCAATTGTGGCTTCAAGTGTCTGTGCCAATAAACGATGGTTATTCGTTTCCTCAACTCTTTTAAAGCAAACCATTCGCAATCAATTAATTCATGATGAGTATAACGAAGATAATCTATTTATTATTGACGGGATTGTCTCTTCTAGAAGAGCAAACGAACGCCATTGGCAGCTTGTGCGTGAAATTATGAGTATGAATGCTGTAAAAGTGGTTGAGCATCCAGATATTTTTGTGGAAAACACAGAGTATTCGATTGAAGATTTCGATTATATAATTGAGCTTCGCACTGATCCTGAAGAGGAAATAAAATATGATATTGTCGATAAAACCAAAATGATCTCCGAATCTGATTTTGGAGGCTTTGATTTTTCGTAAGTTGGAAGGTGTTAAAAATTGTCAGAACTTGGGGTAAAGTTAAAAGAAGCCCGATTGGCTAAAGGATTAAGTCTTGATGACTTGCAAGTTGCCACTAAAATTCAAAAGCGGTATTTAATTGGTATTGAAGAAGGAAATTATAGTATGATGCCTGGGCAATTCTATATACGGGCTTTCATTAAACAGTATGCAGAAGCGGTAGGCCTACAGCCGGAAGAGCTATTTGAACAGTATAAATCAGAAATTCCTTCTACAATAAATGAGGATATTCCTGAAAAATTGTCTAGAGTGCAATCAAGAAAAGATATTACTTCAGGTGGTTCAAAGGTATTTGATATTCTTCCGAAAATATTAATTGCTGTATTTATTATAGGTGCAGCAGCTGTTGTTTATTACTTCGTCACCCAAAAAGGGGATGGAAATGAAGATAAGGATCTCGCAGATAATAGCGGAAATGAGCAAGTGCGTCTTGAAGAATCAGAAAACTTCTCCAAAGATTCTAATGCTAATTCCGATGCGAACTCTGATAAGGAATCTTCAAAAGCGGATGAAGAAAATGAGGCAACAGAGGATGAAGCCAAAGAGGAAACGCCTCCTGCACCGAAGCAAGAACTTACTGTCGTTGAAACTAGCGGCAAAAATTCAATATATGAACTAAAAAATGCAGATAAGTTTGAATTGAAGGTTGTTTCGACTGGGAAAACATGGGTTAGTGTCAAAAATGGAAAGGGAACCTCTTTCTACCAAGGAACATTAACAAAAGGTGACACTGAAAGTCAGCTTCTCGATTTTTCAAAAGAGACTGAAGCTGCGCTTATCATTGGGAACTCCCTAGAAACTGAGATTTATGTGAATGATGAAAAAATTACTTTTGCCATTGATCCCGCTCAGGTTGTGACGCAGAATATTACCATTCGCTACTTAACGAGCAACGAATAGTCATCTTTTGATGACTATTTTTCACTTTTACTCATCGCTTATTACAAACTGGAGGTAAATCATGAATCTACCTAACAAAATTACAATTTCAAGAATTTGCCTTATCCCTTTGTTCTTAATTATTATGCTCGTGCCATTCTCGTGGGGTGAGGTGACTTTGCTTGGGACAACGCTTCCCGTGACGCATTTAATTGGAGCATTAGTTTTTATTTTTGCCTCTGCTACAGACTGGGTGGATGGCTATTACGCAAGGAAGCTTAACCTCGTAACAAACTTTGGTAAGTTCCTTGATCCATTGGCAGATAAGCTGCTAGTTTCTGCTGCGTTAATCGTTCTTGTGGAACTTGGATTTGCTCCATCATGGATCGTGATTATCATTATTAGCCGTGAATTTGCGGTTACTGGATTACGTCTTCTTCTAGCTGAAGGGGGAGAAGTAGTTGCAGCAAACATGTTAGGGAAAATCAAAACATGGGCACAAATAGTGGCAATTTCAGCTTTGCTTTTACATAATATTATATTTGAAATGTTCTCTATTCCGTTTGCTGATATAGCCCTTTGGATTGCCATGATCTTTACGATTTGGTCTGGCTGGGATTATTTCATAAAAAATAAGCAAGTATTTTCTAATTCAAAATAGATTTCGTAAATTAAGGTGGCGTCCCGAATGAATGCAGAAATCATTGCTGTAGGTTCTGAACTATTACTAGGTCAAATAGTAAATACAAATGCTAAGTTTTTGTCGCAGCAGCTAGCTGATTTAGGCATTAATGTTTATTATCATACAGTTGTTGGAGATAATCCAAAGCGTCTAAAGTCTGCAATTGAAATAGCCGAAAACCGCTCTGAGTTTCTTATTTTTACTGGCGGTTTAGGACCAACGAAAGATGATCTAACGAAGGAAACGATAGCTAATCATTTGAACAAGCAGCTGATTATGGATGATCAAGCTCTTAAATTAATCGAACTCTATTTTGAACGTTCAAATCGGGTAATGACTGAAAATAATAAAAAGCAAGCAATTGTCCTGGAAGGTTCACAAGTATTGCCAAATGAGCATGGAATGGCGCCTGGAATGTTTCTTGATACAAACAAGCATTTGTATATGCTGCTTCCAGGGCCGCCTAAGGAAATGGAACCGATGTTTCTAAAGCATGGGTACCCGCTTCTGCGCTCAAAGCTTTATGAAGAAGATGTCATTGTGTCGCGAGTTTTAAGATTTTTCGGCATTGGGGAAGCCTTGCTTGAAACAGAAATAGAGGATTTAATAGATTCCCAATCCAATCCAACTATAGCCCCTTTAGCTTCCGATGGAGAGGTAACGCTCAGACTTACAGCGAAGCATAAGCAGGTGGAAACGGCTCTTCAATTATTGGATGAAACAGAGAAAGCCATTCTCTCTCGTGTGGGAGAATATTTTTATGGCTATGATGATACTTCTCTTATGAATGAGACTATTAAATTAATGAAAGAAAATGGCTTAACTATTAGCTGCGCCGAAAGCTTAACTGGGGGAATGTTTCAACAGACATTTACATCCATTCCAGGTGCTGGCTCCTTTTTAAAGGGAGGAGTTGTGTGCTATACAAATGAAGTGAAAGCAAATGTACTTCATGTACAGCAAGAGACCATTCATAAAGAAGGAGTCGTCAGTGCACAATGTGCAATGGAACTAGCTGAAAATGTTGCGGCTCTGATGAATTCGGATATAGGGATCAGCTTAACTGGTGTAGCAGGTCCGGATGAACTTGAAGGCAAGGCTGTTGGCACTGTCTTTATAGGGATTTATTTGAAGGGGAAGCTACTAACTGCAGAAAAGTTAAATTTAGGAGGTACAAGGGAAGCCATTCGGGTCAGAAGTGTAAAATATGGCTGCTACTTTCTAATGAGGCACCTCAAAGCAATTCAGAATGTCAATTAAGGCATTCTGTTTTTTAATTCTCGCAATAAAATGTTAGACAACTTTCTATAATTTCATTTTCTATACAATAAACACTATGAAAATATTAATTTCCGCTAGTGAAAATATCATTATCTTTCATACTAAGCAGTAAAAAAAGACGAATGAATGTTCGAATTTATTCTCGACAAACCAATGGAAAACAGTTATAGTAAAGATAGGTTTTTAGATCAAATATAAACAAATGTGTTTTTGTTAAGATAAAGGAGGAAGAAAAATGAGCGATCGTCAAGCAGCACTTGAGATGGCATTAAAACAAATAGAAAAGCAATTTGGTAAAGGTTCAATTATGAAGCTAGGGGAGCAAACAGATCGTCAAATATCTACTATACCAAGTGGTTCACTAGCATTGGATGCAGCACTTGGAGTAGGCGGCTATCCTCGGGGCCGAATCATTGAAATTTATGGACCTGAAAGCTCAGGTAAAACAACAGTGGCATTACATGCTATTGCAGAAGTGCAAGCAACTGGAGGACAAGCAGCGTTTATTGATGCAGAGCACGCCCTTGATCCTGTTTACGCACAAAAGCTTGGGGTAAATATTGATGAACTGCTTCTTTCTCAGCCTGACACAGGCGAACAAGCATTAGAGATCGCTGAGGCCCTTGTAAGAAGCGGTGCGGTAGATATACTGGTCGTTGACTCTGTTGCAGCTCTTGTTCCAAAAGCGGAGATTGAAGGGGAGATGGGAGATGCCCATGTCGGCCTGCAAGCTCGTTTAATGTCTCAGGCACTGCGTAAACTTTCAGGTGCAGTTAATAAATCCAAAACGATTGCTATTTTCATCAACCAGATCCGTGAAAAAATAGGAGTCATGTTTGGAAATCCTGAGACTACCCCAGGTGGACGTGCTCTTAAATTCTACTCAACTATCCGTCTAGAAGTACGCCGTGCTGAACAATTAAAACAGGGCACTGATATTGTGGGAAATAAAACAAAGATTAAAGTAGTTAAGAATAAAGTTGCCCCTCCGTTCCGCGTGGCAGAAGTGGATATTATGTATGGGGAAGGAATATCTAAGGAAGGCGAAGTTATTGACATAGGCTCTGAGCTTGATATCGTCCAAAAGAGCGGCTCTTGGTATTCTTACAATGAGGAGCGTGTAGGACAAGGCCGTGAAAACGCCAAGCAATTCCTGAAGGAAAATAAAGATATTCGTATACAAATTCAAAATCAAATACGTGAGCACTATGGACTTGATAGTGTAAAATCACTTAGTGATGACGAGGGACAAGAGGAACTTCAACTAATTGACTAATGATATATGACATTTTTTCGTAGAGTAAGCAAAGCCGTTCAGATTAAGTGGCTTTGCTTTTTATTATGATTAAAGAAAATTCCAAAGATATATGCATAATAACTAGCGCCGCAACGACAAAGCCTTGACAATGAAATTCCACACCTTTACAATTAAAAATGTATATTTTACATTTTATAATGAATGAAAACGTTGAAAAGCCTTTGTGCTGTATGTTGAATGGGACAATATACATGCCGACACTTTAGAAACGTAACACAAAAAAGTTCATAGCAAGAGGAGGTGAAATGATGGAACTATTAACAGCAATCATCATCTCCAGTTTGCTTGGCCTATTCGTCGGTGCAGTTGTTAGCTATTTTGTTTGTAAGTCCATTGCTCAAGCAAAGATCGCAGGAGCCAAGAATTCTGCAGAGCAGATATTGGAAGACTCCAAGCGGGAAGCAGACGCTATAAAGAAAGAAGCCTTACTTGAAGCAAAGGATGAGATTCACAAGCTTCGCACAGAAGCGGAGCGTGAAATTCGTGATCGAAGAAATGAGCTTCAAAAACAAGAAAATCGTTTACTGCAAAAAGAAGAAAATCTTGATCGTAAAGATGAAACGTTAGATAAACGTGAAACACTTTTAGAGAAGAGGGACGATTCTCTTAACAAAAGACAACAGCATATTGAAGAGATGGAAAGCAAAGTGGACGAGATGGTACGATCACAAAAAGCTGAGCTAGAACGTATCTCAGGCTTAACTCGTGAAGAGGCTAAGTCCATCATTTTAGAGCGTGTAGAGCAGGAAGTGGCTCATGATGTAGCTATAATGATTAAAGAGAGCGAGATTAGAGCGAAAGAGGAAGCCGATAAGAAGGCGAAGGATATCTTGTCACTGGCAATCCAACGATGCGCAGCGGACCATGTTGCAGAAACAACAGTTTCTGTAGTTAACTTGCCTAATGATGAAATGAAGGGACGGATTATTGGCCGTGAAGGCCGAAATATTCGTACACTTGAAACGCTCACAGGAATTGATCTTATTATTGATGATACACCAGAAGCAGTCATTTTATCAGGATTTGATCCGATTCGTCGCGAGACTGCCCGTTTAGCTTTAGACAAGCTTGTTCAAGATGGTCGTATACACCCTGCGCGCATTGAAGAAATGGTTGATAAAGCACGCCGGGAAGTGGATGAACATATCCGAGAGATAGGTGAGCAGACAACCTTTGAAGTAGGTGTGCATGGACTTCATCCGGACCTTATTAAAATTCTCGGCCGCCTGAAATTCAGGACAAGCTATGGCCAGAATGTATTAAAGCATTCAATGGAAGTAGCACAATTGTCAGGATTACTTGCAGCAGAGCTAGGTCAGGACGAGACACTCGCAAGACGTGCAGGCTTGCTTCATGACATTGGTAAAGCCATTGACCATGAAGTGGAAGGAAGCCATGTTGAAATTGGGGTTGAGCTTGCAACGAAATATAAAGAGCACCCAATCGTTATTAACAGTATTGCTTCACATCATGGGGACACTGAGCCTACTTCGATTACTGCCGTTCTAGTAGCTGCAGCTGATGCTCTTTCAGCAGCAAGACCAGGGGCTAGAAGAGAGACATTAGAAAATTATATTCGACGTCTTGAAAAGCTTGAAGAGATTTCAGAATCTTATGATGGCGTTGAAAAGTCATTTGCCATCCAAGCTGGACGAGAAATTCGTATATTAGTGAAACCAGAACAAATTGATGACCTTGAAGCCCATCGTCTAGCGAGAGATATTCGTAAGAAGATCGAAGAAGAGCTTGATTATCCAGGACATATAAAAGTTACGGTTATTCGTGAAACACGAGCCGTGGAATATGCAAAATAAAGCGGTGCTTAGCATCGCTTTATTTTTTTCCAAACAAAATTCATAAATAAACTTAAGAAAGAATGGGAATATAAACATTAATTGCCTATTGAGGCATAAACAGAAGAAATTAGCAAAGAAGGGACAAATATATGAACATATTATTTGTAGGGGATGTTGTTGGCTCTTTAGGAAGAGACATGATAAAGGAATACGTTCCTAAACTAAAGGAAAAATACCGCCCACAAATTACGATTATCAATGGGGAAAATGCTGCAGGAGGCAAAGGAATTACTGAAAAGATTTACCGTGGTTTCCTGGAAGCCGGAGCACAGGCAGTTACACTTGGCAATCACACTTGGGATAATAAAGAAATATTTGACTTTATTGATGACGCGAAATATTTGGTGCGTCCTGCAAACTTCCCAGAAGGAAACCCAGGTAAAGGAATTGTTTACTTAAAATATAATGCAATCGAAGTGGCCGTTATCAGTTTGCAAGGGCGAACTTTTTTGCCTGCGATAGATTGTCCTTTTCGAAAAGCAGATGAACTGATTCTGGAGGCTCGAAAAAGAACACCCATTATATTTGTCGATTTTCACGCAGAAGCAACAAGTGAAAAACAAGCAATGGGCTGGTACCTAAATGGAAGAGTTACCGCAGTTATCGGCACTCATACACATGTGCAAACAGCAGATCATCGTATTTTGCCAGAAGGGACTGCTTTTATGTCAGATGTTGGCATGACAGGCCCATATGATGGAATATTAGGGGTAGAAAGGGAAGCTGTGTTAAAAAGATTTATATCAAGCTTGCCTGTCAGATTTGAAGTCCCGAAAGAAGGGCGTACACAATTAAGTGCTGTACTTATTGAAATAGAAAATCAAACCGGAAAAGCAAAGAAAATGACTCCGATACTAATTAATGAGGATCATCCCTTTTATTCTTAAACGAATAACTGTGTCTAATTGCCGAAAATGGTAAATGAGATGCAGTTATTTTTTTTGGATTATAAAAAGGAATATTCCATAATTTTGTCCAAGCCGGAATATGTGAATTGAGAAATGAATATAGTAGCAATGGAATGATCTATACCGGATATGTTCATTTCCAAAAGGAGACATGTGGGAAGCAATGGTCATGAACATGCGGGAGGGGAAAACAAGGAGGAGCTAGGAATGGAAATATTAAAAGTTTCAGCAAAATCTAATCCCAATTCTGTAGCTGGTGCGCTTGCAGGTGTTTTGCGAGAAAGAGGCGGCGCAGAAATCCAAGCGATTGGTGCGGGCGCACTAAATCAAGCGGTTAAAGCAGTAGCTATCGCAAGAGGGTTTGTCGCGCCTAGCGGAGTGGATTTGATTTGTATCCCGGCATTCACAGATATTAAGATTGATGGGGAAGAACGGACTGCTATTAAACTAATTGTAGAGCCAAGATAAAAAATGCGGAATCTTTGATGAAAGTAGACCTGTTGCATGAATGCAAACAGGTCTTTTTTTGCGTTGAAAATAAGCTGAAGAGCTTACAAAGCATCAACTTAATTATTATATTGATTTTAAAAATAAAATATTCAAATTTTCACCAAAATTAGTCTGAAAGGGTTGCTTTTTTTAAGAACTAGGTCTAGAATTGAAAGCGTTTAGTACCCATTCATTTATCTAACATTAGACTGGTTTTTGAGCTATATATAATGATTTTGATGTGTACTATTCTAATTGTAAAAAACGTTTTCATATATTTTCTTAACGTATCTCAAAGGGGTGTAAGTCATGATCAATCAACTTTCATGGAAAGTTGGAGGGCAACAAGGGGAAGGTATTGAGAGTACTGGAGAAATATTCTCAATAGCATTAAATCGTTTAGGCTACTATTTGTATGGTTACCGTCATTTCTCTTCACGAATTAAAGGCGGTCATACGAACAATAAAATCCGTGTCAGTACTACTCAAGTAAGATCTATTTCTGATGATCTTGATATTTTGGTAGCTTTTGACCAAGAAACTATTGATCTTAATTACAAGGAACTACATGATAAAGGTGTTATTATTGCGGATGCCAAATTCAGTCCTAATAAGCCTGAAGATACAAGTGCGGCCATGTATGCTGTTCCATTCACTGAATTAGCAACTGAACTGGGAACATCCCTAATGAAAAACATGGTTGCAGTTGGAGCAACTTGCGCAGTATTGAACTTAGATATTAACGTATTTGAAGAAGTAGTTCAAGAGATTTTTGGACGAAAAGGCCAACAAGTTGTTGAGAAAAATATGGAAGCCATTAAAGCTGGCTTTGACTTTATGAAAGAAAACCTTGGGGCAACTGAATTAATGGAGCTTGAAAAAGCTGATGGCAAAAAGCGTTTATTTATGATTGGTAACGATGCCATCGCTTTAGGTGCTCTTGCAGGCGGTTGCCGCTTTATGGCTGCTTACCCAATTACACCAGCGTCTGAAATTATGGAATATTTAATAAAGAAGCTTCCACCGCTTGGCGGGGCTGTTATACAAACTGAAGATGAAATTGCTGCGGTTACAATGGCAATCGGAGCTAACTATGGCGGAGTTCGTTCTCTAACTGCTTCAGCTGGACCAGGTTTAGCATTGAAAATGGAAGCCATCGGATTATCTGGTATGACTGAAACTCCACTTGTAATTGTTGATACACAGCGTGGAGGTCCTTCAACAGGTCTGCCAACGAAGCAAGAACAGTCTGACCTAATGTCTATGATATATGGTACTCATGGAGAAATTCCAAAAATCGTAATGGCTCCAAGTACTGTACAAGAAGCGTTTTATGATACAGCTGAAGCATTTAACCTTGCTGAAGAATATCAATGCCCTGTTATTATTCTTTCAGATCTTCAACTTTCTTTAGGTAAACAAACGGTTGAACCGCTAGAATTAGATAAGGTTGAAGTACGCCGTGGAAAGCTTCAAACTGGAGATTTACCTGAAGCAGAGGGTGCCTACTTTAAACGATACGAAGTGACTGAAGATGGGGTTTCACCACGTGTCATTCCTGGTATGAAAAATGGTATTCACCATGTAACAGGTGTTGAGCATGATGAAACAGGAAAGCCATCTGAATCTGCGATAAATCGTAAAGCACAAATGGATAAACGTTTTCGTAAAATTGAAAACATTAAATTTAATACACCTGTTTACAAAAATGCTCCACATGAAGAGGCTGACTTATTAATCGTTGGCTTCAACTCAACTCGCGGAGTTATTGAAGAAGCAATGGGACGTCTTGAGAAAGATGGTTTAAAAGTGAACCATGCTCAAATTCGTTTAATTCATCCGTTCCCAACTGACGAAGTATTGCCGCTCGTAAAATCTGCTAAAAAGATCGTTGTGGTTGAAAACAACGCTACTGGGCAATTGGCAAATATTATGAAGATGAACGTCGGACATGCTGAGAAGATTCACAAAATGTTAAAATACGACGGAAATCCATTCTTGCCACATGAAATTCACACAAATTGCAAGGAGTTGTTCTAAATGGCAACATTTAAAGATTTTCGAAATAATGTAAAACCAAACTGGTGCCCAGGCTGTGGAGACTTCTCTGTACAAGCGGCTATCCAGCGTGCGGCTGCTAATGTCGGTTTAGAGCCTGAGAATTTAGCAGTTATTTCAGGTATCGGATGTTCTGGACGTATTTCTGGATATATTAATTCATATGGCTTCCATGGAATTCATGGACGATCCCTTCCAATTGCACAAGGTGTTAAAATGGCAAACCGAGATTTAACAGTTATCGCCTCTGGCGGTGACGGTGATGGTTTTGCTATTGGAATGGGACATACGATTCACGCGATTCGCCGTAATGTTAATATTACGTATATTGTTATGGATAACCAAATCTATGGTTTAACGAAAGGTCAAACATCTCCGCGTTCAGCCACAGGCTTTAAAACAAAATCAACGCCTGAAGGTTCAATTGAACAAGCTATTGCTCCTATGGAAATGGCTTTAACTGCTGGCGCAACATTTGTTGCCCAAAGCTTTTCAACTGATCTTAAAGACTTAACAGCTTTAATTGAAGCTGGAATTAACCATGATGGTTTCTCATTAATTAACGTATTCAGCCCATGTGTAACTTATAATAAAGTGAACACATATGACTGGTTTAAAGAGAACTTAACAAAGCTTAGCGATGTTGAAGGCTATGATTCTTCTAACCGTGAACTGGCGATGCAAACATTAATGAAGCATGATGGACTTGTAACAGGCCTTATCTATCAAAACACCGAGCGCAAATCATACCAAGAGTTATTAAAAGGCTACTCTGAGCAGCCATTAACTCAAGCTGAACTTAATTTAGATCAGGCTCACTTTGATAAATTAATTCAAGAATTTATTTAAGCCGTTTTGGCTGAAAAAGAAACCCAGTTATTGGGTTTCTTTTTTATACTCAAGATTAAATTTATTATATGGCTATGAAATAGTGATTATAGTCACGTACAATTTATTAAGATTCCTATAAGATAAAGTGAAACTTCAATTAGTGGGGGGCCTTCATCCCCCACTGATTGTTAG
>NZ_JBALOW010000037.1:0-11590 GCF_036965085.1 Bacillus sp. JJ1532 | reverse complement strand
CTTTACGGGCTGTTGATTCTCCACTTTAGAAATTTTGGTTTTACTCAACTTCTTGCAGTGGGGATCTTACAGCCCGTTAATCTGCGATAAATATTTTTGAATAGCTTTTTTCATTTACATAGTAGATTTGTGATTAGAAGTTGAGAGCTCAAGTCAGTAAATGTATTGTTTTAATACCCTAAAAGCATTATACTATACTAATGTGAATTGCTTTATTTTACCCATTACCTCAACCAATGCTTTTAAAAATACACGATAAAACAAAACTCTCTAAAACCCGGATATGTTAGAAAGGGGATTAAAATATGAATGAAAAGCAAAGACTTGAAGGACAACAAGTGAAAACAGCTAATCCATCGGACAAAAAATCCGAAAAGGATTACAGTAAGTACTTTGAGACCGTGTTTACACCGCCATCCTTGAAGGATGCTAAAAAACGTGGAAAAGAAGAAGTAAAATATCATAAAGATTTTGATATTCCGGAAGAATTTCATGGAATGGGGAAGGGCCGAAAGTTCTATATCCGCACATATGGCTGCCAAATGAATGAACATGATACAGAAGTCATGGCAGGGATCTTTATAGGGCTTGGCTATGAACCAACTGATACTGTGGAAGATGCTAATGTGATTCTCTTAAATACATGTGCCATTCGCGAAAACGCTGAAAATAAAGTGTTCGGTGAACTTGGCCACTTAAAGCATTTGAAAAAGGAAAAACCTGACTTGCTTTTAGGTGTTTGCGGCTGCATGTCCCAAGAGGAGTCTGTCGTAAACAAAATTCTTAAAACCTATAATCAAGTCGATATGATTTTCGGAACACATAATATTCACCGTCTTCCTAACATCCTAAAAGAAGCATATATGTCAAAAGAAATGGTTATTGAAGTATGGTCTAAAGAGGGAGATGTTATCGAAAATCTTCCAAAAGTACGCCGAGGTAATATTAAAGCTTGGGTTAATATTATGTATGGCTGTGATAAGTTCTGTACTTATTGTATTGTACCTTTTACTCGGGGGAAAGAGCGAAGCCGGCGACCAGAGGATATTATTCAAGAGGTTAGACAATTAGCAGCTCAAGGTTATCAAGAAATTACCCTGCTTGGACAAAATGTTAATGCTTACGGGAAAGACTTTGAAGATATTAAATATGGTCTTGGAGATCTTATGGATGAAATTCGTAAAATTGATATCCCGCGTGTTCGTTTTACTACTAGCCATCCACGAGATTTTGATGACCATCTCATTGAAGTCTTGGCAAAAGGCGGAAATCTCGTAGAGCATATTCACTTGCCTGTTCAATCTGGTTCAACAGAAGTGCTTAAAATCATGGCTCGCAAATACTCGAGAGAACAGTATTTAGAACTTGTTCGAAAAATAAAAGCTGCAATCCCTAATGCAACATTCACTACAGACATTATTGTCGGTTATCCGAATGAAACAGAAGAGCAATTCCAAGAAACGCTTTCCTTATATCGTGAAGTAGGGTATGAGGCAGCCTATACCTTTATCTATTCCCCTCGTGAAGGCACACCTGCAGCAAAAATGCAGGATAATGTTCCAATGGAAGTTAAGAAGGAACGTTTACAGCGCTTAAATGCAGTAGTTAATGAGTTTTCTGCTGAAGCAATGAAGAAATATCAAGGTCAAACTGTTGAAGTTTTAGTTGAGGGCGAAAGCAAGAATAATCCAGATGTGTTAGCAGGCTATACGAGAAAAAATAAGCTAGTTAATTTTATTGGTCCAAAATCAGCAATTGGTAAAATTGTTAATGTGAAAATTACAGATGCTAAAACGTGGTCACTAAACGGAGAAATGGTTGAAGAACTAGATGCGGTAGAGGTGGAGTAAGATGGGGAAATACACAAAGGATGACATTGTAGCAAGAGCAAAAGAGCTTGCACAAATGATTGCAGAAACGGAAGAGGTTGACTTTTTTAAACGTGCTGAAGCCCAAATTCATGAAAATGCTAAAGTAAAGGCAACAATTACGAATATTAAAGGTTTGCAAAAGCAGGCAGTTAATTTGCAGCATTTCGGCAAAATGGAAGCATTAAAAAAGACTGAAGATAAAATTGAATCCCTTCAGAACGAGCTGGATGAAATTCCTGTTGTGCAAGAGTTTAAGCATTCACAAATTGAAGTGAATGAACTTCTGCAGCTAGTTGCATCAGTCATTTCTAATACAGTCACAGATGAGATCATTTTGACAACTGGCGGGGACCTTTTAAGCGGCGAAACAGGTGCTCAAATAAAAAATAGTGACTGTTCACACCATTAATAATAAAGTCAGAACTCCTTTTGGAATTATTTCCGAAAGGAGTTTTTTTGTAGAAATCTTAAGTAAGCCTATTGTGGGCACACTCCTAAAGAAAAAGCATACTATGAATTATGCCTATACTTTTACTCAAACATTCATCAATAAATATCGCACACTAGTCTAATATCCCGCATAGGATGAAGTGAAAATGAATGAGGAGGTTCGCTCGCAATGGGAGAATACAGAGAGATAATAACCAAGGCGGTCGTAGCGAAAGGACGTAAATTTACTCAATCCAATCATACGATTAGCCCTAAACATCATCCATCAAGCATTCTAGGCTGCTGGATCATAAACCATAAGTACGATGCGAAAAAGGTCGGGAAAACAGTCGAAGTTTCCGGAACATATGACATTAACGTTTGGCATTCCTTTGACAATAACACAAAAACTGAAGTCGTTACTGAACGTGTCGAATATATGGATGTCATAAAACTAAAATACCGTGACCCGGATAGTTTAGATGACCATGAAGTTATTGCACGCGTATTGCAGCAGCCTAACTGCACTGAAGCGGTCATTTCACCGAATGGAAATAAGATCATTATCCACGTTGAAAGAGAATTTCTCGTTGAAGTGATCGGTGAAACAAAGGTTTGTGTAGCCATCCATCCTGGAAAATGCGATAGTGAGGATGACGAAGCATGGGGAATGGACGTAGAAGACGAGGAGTTTGAAGATTTAAATCCAGATTTCTATATTGGAGATGAAGAGGAATAAAAGGTAACTAGGAGGTTTTGCTCCTAGTTTTTCTTTTTTTTTTTAGAATATATGTTTAAATATTCAAATTTATTATATAATGAATGAAAATTTAAAGGAAGGTAGAACAAATGGAAAATTATTGGCTTTTTATCTTTATGTGTATCATGTTGATTATTTTGCCAGGTCCTGATACAGCCATTATTACGAGAAATACGATTTCAAAACGAAAAGCTGCAGGAATGAAAACTACATTTGGGACTCTTACTGCTTTGCTCATTCATACTCTAGCTGCTGTATTCGGTTTGTCTGCTCTAATTGTAAAATCAGCTTTCTTATTTTCAATATTAAAGTATGTTGGTGCCATTTATTTAATCTATCTTGGCTGTAAATCAATCCTATATATTTTGAAAAAACATCCTCAGACAAGTCAAGATTCTAATCAAGCAGATAAATATAAAAATACATCTTACTACCGTCAAGGCTTCCTGACAAATCTTCTTAATCCTAAGGTAGCCGTATTCTTTTTGACCTTTTTGCCTCAATTTGCTGGTAAAGGGGATAATGCTTTTTTTGAGTTTTTAGCTTTGGGCTTAACCTATACAGTCTTAACACTAATATGGTTTATTTTCTATATTTACTTAATTAATTATATTAGTGAATTTATGAAAAAGCCTTCTACTATGAAGGCGGTAGAAGGGTTAACAGGAGGCATTCTTATCCTTTTTGGCATAAAGCTGGCTTTGGAAAAAAACTAATTGGTCATTTGCTCTTTATTTATATTTTTAGTAGATGCAGCAATCTTTCAAAAGGAGTGCTGCATTTTACTTTTGTCAGAACATTCACTTTAGAGGATTATGTTATAATGAAAATATCATTTTCAGTAGAAGCTGCTGAAATAATAATAAATCAAAATGATATTAATGTTACAAATGGAGGATACTATGGCAGGTTATACGCCTATGATACAGCAATACTTAAGTGTAAAGGCAGATTATCAGGATGCCTTTTTATTTTTTCGTCTTGGCGATTTTTACGAGATGTTTTTTGAAGATGCGATAAAAGCATCGCAGGAACTTGAGATTACGTTAACGAGCAGAGAGGGTGGCACGGAGGAGCGTATTCCGATGTGTGGCGTACCCTACCATTCTGCTCCCGGCTATGTTGAACAATTAATAGAAAAAGGATATAAAGTAGCGATTTGTGAGCAAACGGAAGACCCGAAAAATGCAAAGGGTGTTGTGAAGAGAGAAGTTGTACAGCTGATTACCCCCGGAACGATGATGGAGGGGAAAGGCCTTCATGATAAAGAAAATAATTATATCGCTACTTTTTCTTATTTTGATGATGGTTCTTTCGGATTTGCCTTTAATGATCTTTCTACTGGAGAAACAAAGGTTACCCTTTTGACTTCAGGCTTTGAAGAAGTTTTAAATGAAATTTCGCTTTTAGGTGCGAAAGAAATTGTTATTGCTTCCGTTTTCAACGAAGATTGGAAGCTGAAAATAAAAGAACGGACAGATATGACCTTTTCTATCGAGGATGATCATATACAAAAGGATCACTACCAACACTTACTTGAAGATATTAATCAGGACAAGTTTCACCAAACCGTTTCCAGACTGTTTAACTACCTTTATCGAACACAAAAGAGAAGCTTAGATCATCTTCAAAAAGTAACAATCTATCAAACACATCATTATATGAAAATCGATTATTTCTCGAAGCGGAATCTTGAACTTACCGAAACGATACGTTCTAAAGGAAAAAAGGGGTCCTTGCTATGGCTTCTAGATGAAACACAGACAGCAATGGGGGGCAGATTATTAAAACAATGGATCGATCGTCCCCTTGTGAATGAAGAGGAAATTATTCGCCGCCAGAATCTAGTTGAAACATTTATAACCTCGTATTTTGAAAGGGAAGAACTTAGAGAGAAGCTGAAGGAGGTCTATGACCTAGAAAGGCTTGCAGGAAGGGTCGCCTTCGGAAATGTGAATGCTCGGGATTTAATCCAGCTCAGACGTTCTTTACTGCAAATTCCTGGAATAAAGGATCTTTTAATGGAACTTTCTAGAACAGAGGCACAGCATTTCTCTAAGCGTCTCGATCCATGCGAAGAAATTGTTGATTTGCTTGAAAGGGCAATTGCAGAAAATCCTCCGCTTTCAGTTAAAGACGGGAATATGATAAAGGATGGGTATAATGAAGAACTAGATAAGTTCCGTGATGCCACTCGGAATGGAAAGACGTGGATTGCCCAGCTTGAGAAACAGGAACGGGAGAAGACGGGGATTAAATCTCTTAAGGTCGGCTATAATCGCGTTTTTGGCTATTATATTGAGGTGACTAGAGCCAATCTTCACCTTCTACAAGAAGGCCAATACGAGAGGAAACAGACGTTAACAAATGCAGAAAGGTTTATTACGCCAGAGCTAAAAGAAAAAGAGGCACTTATTCTGCAAGCAGAAGAAAAAAGTGTAGAGCTAGAATATGAGCTTTTCTTAAGGTTGCGTGAGCATATTAAGGGATTTATTCCAAGGCTGCAGGCGTTAGCTAAATTAATTAGTGAGCTTGATGTTCTTCAATGCTTTGCAACTGTGAGTGAAGAGAGACATTATGTGAAGCCATTGTTTTCGAAGGAAAGCAGATTAATAATCAAGGATGGAAGGCATCCAGTTGTTGAAAAGGTGATGAATGCTCAGGAATATGTACCAAATGATTGTTATATGGACGCTGAAAGTGAGATGTTCTTAATCACAGGTCCTAACATGTCAGGGAAGAGTACATTTATGAGACAAATTGCCCTAACAGCAATCCTTGCGCAAATTGGCTGTTATGTGCCAGCCTCAGAGGCGGTTTTGCCTATTTTTGATCAAGTTTTTACAAGAATTGGTGCAGCGGATGATTTAATTTCGGGTCAAAGTACCTTTATGGTTGAAATGCTTGAAGCAAAAAACGCCATCATCCATGCAACGCAAAACAGTCTTATTCTCTTTGATGAAATCGGACGAGGTACATCCACATATGATGGAATGGCGTTAGCTCAAGCGATGATTGAGTATATCCATGATCGTATAGGAGCGAAAACATTATTTTCTACCCATTACCATGAATTAACAGTTTTGGAAGAGAGCCTCGAGAAATTAAAAAATGTGCATGTTAGTGCCGTTGAACAAAATGGGAAAGTTGTTTTCCTTCATAAGATTAAAGAAGGTGCAGCGGATAAAAGCTATGGCATTCATGTAGCGCAGCTTGCTGAATTGCCTGAGGAACTCATTCATAGAGCAAACGAGATATTAACGGGCTTCGAGCAGAAGGCACCGGTGCATGCTGCTGTACCGCCAAAAAAAGAATTACAAACATCAGCAGAGTCAGATTCCCAGCTTTCATTTTTTGATGAAACAATATTAGTAAAAGAAAAACCTGTCAATTCGAAGGAAAAGCAGGTTTTGGAAAAAGTAAAATCACTTGATATCCTGGATATGACACCAATGCAAGCATTAAATACCATTTATGAACTCCACAAAAAGCTAAAAAGTTAAGGAAGAAAATTAAATCTTCCTTACAAATCATAGAAAACTTTCAAAAATGGAGGTGAAGCTATATGGGGAAAATTATTCAGCTCGATGATGCACTTTCAAATAAAATAGCAGCAGGCGAGGTCGTGGAGCGTCCAGCATCCGTTGTGAAAGAACTAGTGGAAAATTCAATAGATGCAGGTAGTACAATTATTGAGATTGAAACAGAGGAAGCAGGATTGGCCAAGATTCGAATCATAGATAATGGGGACGGTATTGCTGAAGATGATGTGCTTACTGCTTTCCAGCGTCACGCGACAAGCAAAATAAAGGATGAAAATGACTTATTTCGTATTCGTACACTAGGTTTCCGGGGTGAAGCATTGCCAAGTATTGCTTCTGTTTCAAAAGTCGAAATGAAAACCTCGACTGGGGAAATCGGAACAAGAGTAGTTGTTGAAGGCGGTAAGTTAGGAGCAGTAGAAAAAGCGCCCGCTAGAAAAGGGACAGATTTAGTTGTTTCTGATTTATTCTTTAATACGCCTGCACGTTTAAAATATATGAAAACCATTCATACCGAGCTTGGAAATATTACTGATGTTGTCAATCGTTTGGCCCTAGCACATCCAGAAGTATCAATCCGTCTTATTCACAATGATCGAAAGCTGCTCCAAACGAATGGAAATGGGGATGTTCGCCAAGTTTTAGCGGCTATTTATGGAATGAACATCGTGAAAAAAATGATTCCCATTCAAGCAAGCTCTCTGGATTTTCAAATAAGCGGCTATGCAGCATATCCTGAAATAACAAGAGCCTCCAGAAATTATATTTCAACGATGATAAATGGCAGATTCATTAAGAATTATGCTTTAGCAAAAGCAATCCAGGAAGGCTATCATACCCTTTTACCTATAGGCCGATATCCAATTGTATTAATTAATATTAATATGGATCCTTTGCTAGTTGATGTCAATGTCCATCCTTCTAAAATGGAAGTCCGTTTAAGTAAGGAACAGGAATTATATGAGCTTGTCATTGAAACAATTAAAGCCGCCTTTAAGAAGGAGGAGCTGATTCCGACAGGATTTACGCAGCCAAAGCCAATTCAGCCAAAACAGGAACAGATCTTTTTACAATTAGATCATATTCCTGAGAAGGCTTTTAAAGAGGAAAGGTTTGTCCTGCCTCCAACCTCTTCTATTGTTATGGAAGAAGGAATGACCACTGAGCCGGGTGAAAATAATCATAAGCCAATGTCAGAAATGGTCTCCACTTTTGTTGAACAAGATATAGCCTCTCTCAGCATAAATGAAAACATTGGTGAATCAACAGGAGTCTCGTATATGGGAGAGAACCAGAAAAAGCCTACGCGAATTCCACCGTTATATCCTATTGGACAAATGCACGGAACGTATATTTTTGCTCAAAATGAAAAGGGGTTATATATCATCGATCAGCATGCAGCCCAGGAGCGTATTAAATATGAGTTTTTTAAAGAAAAGGTTGGACAAGTGGCGAGCGAGCTGCAGGAAATGCTCATTCCATTGACCTTTGATTACTCAACAGATGATTATATAAAAATTAATGAATATAAGGGTGAGCTGGAAAAGGTCGGCGTTTTCCTTGAGCCGTTTGGTCATAATAGCTTAATCATCCGCTCTCATCCGCAATGGCTGCCTAAAGGAGAAGAAAAGGAAATCATCGAGGATATGATTGAGCAGCTCCTGTCCATGAAGAGGGTTGATATTAAGAAGCTAAGGGAAGAAGCAGCGATCATGATGAGCTGCAAGGCTTCTATTAAAGCTAACCATCATTTAAGGAATGATGAAATTCAGGCATTACTAGATGAATTAAGACAGACCTCTGACCCTTTCACCTGTCCGCATGGCCGTCCGATTATTATTCATTATTCTACCTATGACATGGAAAAAATGTTTAAGAGAGTTATGTGATTTTTAACAGCGAAGAACCCTTAGAATAGCAGGATTCTTCGTTGTTTATTATATTATTTGACCACATTTTGACCACTTTTACTGGTTGGAATCGCTTTTTTGAAGTGCTTTTGAAAAAATTTCCGCTGATGAATCTTGAAGATTTGAGGTAACGTGACTATATTTATCTAATGTTATGGCCACGTTTGAGTGACCTAATCTTTCTGAAACTACCTTAGAATTCTCACCAATTTCTAACATGATTGTAGCGTGTGTATGTCCTAGATCATGAAAACGAATTTTCTTCACACCCAAAGCTTGATATCGTATAAAAATTGCTTATGTATAGTATTAGGGTTAACCGGCTCGCCGCCAAAAGCAGAAATAACAAAATGATCATTATTTAATTTCATACCAACCTTGAATAACTGTTCCTGTTTTTTTACTTTATAAAATTGAATTTATCGTATCATTTCGTCTGTAATAGAAATATTTCTTTTTCCACTGCTTGTTTTGGGTGACTGCAAAACTAGACCTTGCCCAGCGACATAATATAAGGAATGGTGAACATAAATTCTTTTTTTGCCAATATCGATATCTCCCCACTTTAGTCCTAAAAGCTCACCGCGTCTCATTCCCGTATAAATGGCTAAATAATATAACATAAATATATGATTTTTTTGACTTCTCATTCTGTTAAGGAAGATGTTGCAATCCTCTATTGACCAAGTTTCAATACTCTTCTTTTGCCTTCGTGGAGCTTTTACATTATTCATAAAATCATTTTTAATATATTTCCAATCGACCGCAGTTTTGGCAGCCATCTTCAGTATGGAATGGATGTACTGAATAAATTCTTCAGTTAATCCCTCATTAAGTAGCTCGTTATAGTATTTGCTAATCATTATTGGGGTAAGTTGCTTTACTTTCACATGTCCGAACTTTGGAATCAATCTTTTTTCTACTGCGCTCGAATAGCCATTAAACGTAGTAAGCTTTACAGCTGGTTTAGCAATAATATTAAGATAGTCAATAATGTAATCCTTAAATATTATTTCTTTTTCATTCACAAATGTTTCATTATCTATTTCAATTGTCATTTGATTTGCGGCTAATTCAGCATCTTTTTTAGTCTCGTATCCACGCCTTGTAATTTGCTTCCTTTTACCTGTTGAAGGGTCTCTACCAAGTTCAAGTGTAAATGACCTTGTATAGCCTTTTTTGTTTTTTGCGGGAACTTTTCTATAGTAAGTCATTTTGTCCTCCTTAATATTTTACTGTTTTTCTGTATATCTTTTTTTCATTAAAGTAAACTTTCAGACGGTAAGAATATATGTTCTGTTTTGTGATTAAATGAAAAGCCCTGAGTTGGGCTTATAAGTTATCGTTCACACGCAATGCCATCTTTATCGCGATCTTTGCTCTTGTTTGCATCATAAAGTTCTTTTGAAACATGCGGTTTATATTTTGTTTTTCCGCCTTTGTTTTTCGAAGAAGAAGACTCAGCGACTCCACCTTTATAATCCTTATTTAACTCAGTGCAGTTTTTATCCGTTTTTGCGGGCTTACTAAAAAGCATACGGTGCTCTATAAAAAAACAGCAGGTGAATACGAGTTTAAGTAACTGACTTTGTATTATGTTTCTTTAAAATTGGAGGGTTAAGAATGAGAAAAGCTAGGAACGGATTAAGGCCAGTAACAGCAATTTCATACCAACAGGAATTAAAGGGATATTTCCACTGTTTTAGTCAAGAGGGCAGCCTTGAGGAAGGTATTGGCACATATGCAACTATCGAATTAGAAGACGGCACTGTTCGTCAAGTGGATGCCTTCAAAATGAAATTCGATGATGTTGAGGGGGAATAATCGTGGCAGCTAAAAACAGACAAAGATGGAGATTTACTAAATGGCGTGAGTGTTGTGAAGAATGCGGGAGGAAACTGGATTATAGAGATTGGTATAACCGGACATACGGTACATGTAATTCAACTTGTTATTTGTACATGGTTGGTATGAGTTGGTCAGATTTTTATTAATCACAAGAGTAAAGGAATTTCCTAAAAGGAGTGGATCTGTTTGAACACAAGAAAAATAGATCAATTGATTGCTGAAAATGTATTTGGATGGAAAACAAATCACTTTCAAAATATAGACATTATTTCTGTGTACGCGGATGATGGGGAGGAATTTTCTATTCCAGATGACTTCTGTCCAACAGAAGACATAGCAGATGCGTGGAAGGTCATTAAAGAAATGAGATTTAAAGGAATATACTTTGAAATCAGTTCAAGTTCTTGTCGAGTGGCTTCGTATGTGATGAAAGAAGATCAGACACTACCTTACAACTATAGACAGGAGCTTTCCAGTGAACAATGTGAATCTATTGAAATGAAAGATATGCCTTTAAGAATTTGCATGGCTTCATTAAAAGCATTGAATGTAACATTTTAAGCATGGAAGTTACTACACAAAAAAAGAGCCTTGTAAGGCTCTAAAGCAAACTGATATGCAAAAGGGATATGTTCATAGCTATTTTATGCAACAATATGGGAATTGATTAGGATAAGGCGAGTGTGGAAGCTTCAACAAGATGTTTGCCTTATCCCATAAAAAAAATTTTCCCTGAATTTAGGAAATTAATTCATTAAGTAAAATGTAATCAAAGGAAATGCAGGCACTAGTAATAGTACCTGCATTATATTAGGAGGTGTCTCTTGGGTATTATATATTATTCAAATTTAAAAAACTTGTCCGTGTTTCTTTAAAAATGTACTTGTTCATTAAATGGTTTAAGCATTATGTTCATTTGACAAAAAATGTGACATAAAAGGAGATTATTGATTTTTCATTTTGTTAATTATGTCTATCGCTCTCTGTAAATCCGTTTCAGAAGAAGTTATTACATCAATAACATAACTTTTGCTAGAAAATTTCCGCATTTCGAAGAAGATTTTAGGTTTTTTATACTTGAAGATAGTACCTAACTCAATGATAGGAACATAGTCAAACCTTTGATTAGCCAAAGGTAATTCTTTGAAAAAGGAATAAAATTCATATGTATTCTTTATTTCATCTGGATATTTTTGTAACATTTTTTCGAAATGCTCAATTGGATCAACT
>NZ_JBALOW010000036.1:0-15981 GCF_036965085.1 Bacillus sp. JJ1532 | reverse complement strand
ACAATCAGTGGGGGATGAAAGAAAATCCCCACTGATTGAAGTTTCACTTTACGACTCAGTATATTCGAAAACACCGTTTATCATCGTCCATTTTGGTTTTGCAAGAAAATGAAAGGGGTGATGACTCCAAAGGACTAAATCGGCATCCTTCCCGGGTTCAATACTGCCTAGCTGCTTGTCAACTCGGAGATTTTTTGCTGGAAGAATGGTTATTCCTTCTAAAGCCTTTTGTTCTGATAAACCTTCACGAACAGCGATAGCAGCGCATAAGTTCAAATATTGAATAGGTGTATAAGGGTGGTCTGTTGTGATGGATACTTCTACACCATGGTTTGTAAGTTCCTGATATGTTTTCCACGTTTTATTCTTAAGCTCCACCTTCGAACGTCTTGTTAAAGTTGGACCAACTGATACCTTTAAATCAAGGTCAGCTAATTCCTCTGCAATGAGATGTCCTTCTGTACAATGCTCAATCCTTAAATCAAGATTAAATTCCTCAGCAAATCGAACAGCGGAAATAATATCGTCTGCACGATGAGCATGAACCCGAACAGGGATTTCCCGATTAAGAGCTTGAATAATGGGAGCAGTCCGCAATGATTCAGGCTGATCAGTACTTGCAGCCTCATAGAATACTTCCCGAAGCTTTCCCATAATTCCCATTCTAGTGATCGAATCTTTATTTCCTTGGCTGTGAATTTGTTTCGGATTTTCGCCAAGAGCAATTTTCAATCCTGCGGTTTCCTGAACAAGCATTTTCTTAATATTCTTACCGGCTGTTTTAATAACAGAAGTTGTTCCGCCAATTACATTTGCGCTGCCTGGCATAATATGAGCGGTTGTAATCCCATATTTTACTGCATCGGAAAATGCAGGATCAAGCGGGTATACTCCATCCATCGCCCTAACATGAGGAGACAAGAGCTCAGCCGTTTCATTGGCATCATTTCCTGCCCAGCCTGTCCCTTCATCATACAGGCCAAGATGTGTATGAACATCAATAAATCCTGGGAATAAATAATGGTTATGACATTCGATGACATAAACATCTGGACCTGTAACATCTATTTTTCCTATTCCGGCAATTTTCCCGTTTTCCACTAAAACATCGCCATAAAAAGCAGATGCTGTGACCGGGTAAACATTGGCGTTTTTCAATAATATTTTTGTCATGATATTCCTTTCTGGCATCAATCTTTTTCTATTTATTTTAACAACTATGATCATAATAAGGAACATTATTTAATATAAAAAACCGCACGGAGCGGCGAAGGAAGATTATTTCTTTTCTTGGCGTTTTTTATAAAAGAAGTAAATTCCGATCGATACAAAAGCTAGAATGATAATAGGCATCAGAAATGGCTTTGCATAGTCTTTAATATCTCTCCAATGGTCTCCTAGCTCCATTCCTAATAATAAAAATAAAACGGTCCAAGGAATCATGGCTGCTACAGTATATAAGGTGAAGATTGATAAAGGCATTTTGGAAATGCCAGCAGGTATGGAAATCGCATGGCGAATAACTGGGACAAATCGCGCTGTAAAAATGACTCCTGTTCCATACTTTTTAAACCATTCCTCTGAAGCATCTAAATGAGACTTTTTGATTAACAGAAATTTACCATATTTATCAAGCACGGGCCTTCCGCCATAAACTCCAAGCCAATATAGAAAAAGCTGCGCAAATGTTCCCCCAATAACACCGGCGATAAGAGCACCCCAGAAATGAATTTTTCCAGTGCTTATTAAATAACCCCCATAGCTCAATACAATTTCACTTGGTATTACTTCAACCATAAGGCCAAGAGCAATTCCAAAATAACCAAGCTGTGATAAAATGTCAAAAACAGAAAGAATGAACTCTTTCAATTTAAAAACTCCTTTATGACTTCAAATCGGACCATTAGAATATCCCAGTCATTTGAAGGATGATGATGGAGATGCCAAGAACCCAAACATAAACCGCAAAGATTTTGAGTGATTTTCTTTTTAGAAAATTAATCATCCAGACAACTGCCATATACCCAAAAATCGCAGAAGACAGGGTGGCGACAAATAAACTTCCAAAGGAAATGGATTCTGTACGGCCTGAAAGCATCTCCCCAAATTGAAGAACAATCCCACCTGCTATCGCTGGTATAGACAATAAAAATGAGAAATAGGCAGCTGTCTCTCTATCCAGTTTTCTAAATAACCCTGCTGCGATCGTGAGGCCGGACCTTGAAACAGCGGGGAAGATGGCCGCTGCTTGAAATGTGCCGATAAATAAAGCATCTCCATAGGAAATACTCTCCATTTTCTTTGCACCATTACGAATTCGATCAGCAAACCAAAGAATGATCCCAGTGACTAAGAATTCCCAGCCAATCGTAACTCCAGTCTTTGAGATGGAGTCAAATAAATCACTAAATAAAAAGCCAATGATTACTGCAGGAATCGTTCCAATGACTAGCAGCATCGAAAGCTTGCCAAAAGGATTTTTTATAATTTGAAGAAGTTCGTTTTTATATACAACAAGCACAGCAAGCAATGTCCCGACATGCAGCATCGTATCTAGAAAAAGTCCTGCCTCATCCAAACCAAATAAGTGCCTCCCTAAATACAAATGCCCTGTACTTGATATAGGAAGAAATTCGGTAAAACCCTGAATTATTCCTAGTATAAAGGCCTCAATCTTTGACATCAAATGGCATCACCCTTTAAACAATCTTACAACCTATTGAATAAAATTCTTTTGCCATTAGGCAATAGGGGTTGTCATTACAAATTGTATTCATCTTGTCCTAAACAAGAACTGAAAATGAAATCTAGTGGTCAGGTAAATAAAAATGTGTGAAATAATGTGAAACATTTTTGCTTCTAAGGCGTAAATAGTAACGTAAGAGGAATTATAGTTATTGTTCTAGACTTCTTCAAAAATTTGAAATGGGGGATTAAATCATGCCATCACAGGATGAAAAATTATTAGCGACAGCCATTTATGTAACAAGTTTTTTTACAACCATCGTTGGGCCGCTTATCATTTGGTTATTAAAGAAAAACGAATCATCATTTATTGATAATCATGGGAAAGAATATTTTAACTTTGTCATTTCCTATGGAGTTTACGCCCTGATCAGTGGAATCTTAATGATTATTCTAATCGGATTCGTCACAATATGGATTGTAGGTGTACTTGGATTTATTTTTACGATTGTTGCTGCTGTAAAAGCATACGAAGGAAAGGAATACCGTATTCCTTTAGTATTTAGAATTCTTAGATAATGCATGAAGTCTAGGGGATTATAAATCTCTTAGACTTTTTTTATTATTTTTTGAACGAATTCTGAACATAGACGTCTTATAGCTGTAACAAAATAATGACTCACTTAGGGGGATATGAATTATGGAATTATTACAGGGCATTAATTGGGCAATTATTGCTCCCATTATTGTTATACAGCTTATTCTATTTGTGATTGCTGTTATTGATTTAGTCCGGATTGAAAAAACAAACGGGCCGAAATGGATGTGGGCCATTATCATCTTGTTTGGAAATCTCATCGGCTCCATTCTCTATTTTGTTGTTGGAAGGAGAAATCATTAATGTCTGATGTTGTCACTGTCAAAGGACTAAAAAAATCCTTTAAAGACCTTGAAGTCATTAAAGGATTGGATTTTACGTTAACAAAAGGAAAATGTATAGCTTTACTCGGAGCAAATGGTGCCGGAAAAACGACCACCTTGCAAATGCTTTCGGGCTTAATGATGCCGAACTCAGGCAGTATCGTATTTGATGGGCTTGAAAAAGGGGCGGATTTTCGAAAATGGATTGGGTATCTTCCTCAGCATCCTGTTTTCTATGAATGGATGACGGGCAGGGAGTTTCTGGAATATGCAGGGAGATTAGCTGGATTACAGAAAAGTGAATCAAAAAAACGGACAGATGAGCTTCTTGAAATGGTCGGTATTGCTGAAGCAAAGAACCGCCGGGTTGGCAAGTATTCTGGAGGAATGAAGCAGAGGTTAGGGATTGCACAGGCCATCATTCACAAGCCTAAGTTAGTTATGCTCGATGAACCAGTATCTGCTCTTGACCCGTTTGGCCGCAGAGAAGTGCTTGAGCTGCTTGAAAAGCTGAAAAAGGAAACGACCATTCTTTTTTCCACACATATTTTAAATGATGCAGAAGAGGTTTGTGATGAAATTCTGTTTCTGCATAATGGGGAAATAATAGAATCGGGAACGATGGAAGAGCTTCGTGATAAACATCAGCAGGCTAAGATTGAGCTGGTATTCCGAGGGAAGGCCGATGAATATGCACAGAATTTTTCCAGCTTAGCATTATCTGTTTCAGTAGACGGGAACATAATCAGTATTGTATCTGATGATGTCGAAAGGACAAAAAGGGCTGTTCTTAAAGAGATAGTCGAAAATAACTTACCCTTGCTTAAGTTTGAGATTAGCAGAACAAGCCTAGAGGATGTATTTATGAAGGTGGTGCAAAAATGAACCAATGGGTGACTCTTTTTAATAAAGAAATGGTTGAAATGTCTAGAAATTTCAAATGGATTTGGGTTCCAATTGTATTTATTTTACTCTCAGTTAAGGAACCATTAACAGTGTATTTCATGCCTCAGATCCTTGATGCCGTTGGAGGATTGCCTGAAGGGGCTGTCATTCAGCTCCCAGTTCCATCTGCATCAGAGGTTATGGTTTCAATACTTAGTCAATTTAATACTCTAGGTGTTTTAGTCATTGTTTTAACTTCAATGGGCATGATCGCTGGAGAGAGGAAGAGCGGTGTAGCAGGTCTAATTTTGGTAAAACCAGTTTCCTATACATCTTTTATAACGGCAAAATGGGCGGGTGCCATGCTTTTATTATGGGTTTCTTTTTTTGCAGGGTATCTTACATCATGGTATTATGTCGTCATTTTGTTTGAAGCAGTTCCTTTTGCTGATTTTATGCAGTCTTTCTTTTTAAATGGAATCTGGCTGTCCTTTGTATTAACGCTTACTGTTCTTTTTAATTCAATCTTAAAATCCCCTGGGGCTGTTGGTTTTGTCTCACTTATAGTTATTATTTTACTGAGTATTTTTAATACTATATTTGCAAATTGGTTAGATTGGAGTCCTGTTCAGCTTCCGGCCTATACAAGTCAATTACTGTTTTACGGGGGAGCTCCTAAAGAGACATTCCCATCTTTAATCCTTTCAATTGTTGCTATTATTTTAATGCTCGCAGGAAGCATTCGTATATTTCGAAAAAAAGAACTTGCTTAAGAACCCAAGGTTTTGGGTTCTTTTATTTACCTACTATAGTCATTTTTATGATTGCTGCATATTCCCTAATAAAAAGTGTTGTTTTTACGATTGCTGGTGTTTCTGCAGCTAAAGGATAACCTTTTATTTCTACCTTTTCGGCTAGTTTAAGAGAACGATATAGGTGAAAGTCATTGCTGACAATAACTGCCTCATCAATATCATATATGTCTTTCGTATACTTTAAGTTTTCATATGTAGATGTTGAAAGCTCTTCTTTAAGAATCCGGTCTTCGCTAATGCCCTGTTCAATAAAAAAACGCCTAAGTGCTTCTGCTTCAGTAATATTTTCTCCATTTCCTTGCCCTCCAGTTACAATTACATTCGTTTCGGGATTCTCCTTTAAATACTCTAATGCCTTTTTGGCACGGAAAAGTAAACTGAGAGACATTTCTTCTCCATTCACTTTAGCTCCAAGAACAATTAAGTATGGAACACTGTGGGGTGGAGTTTTTTTTGCAGTTTCCATCATTGATTGATGTATACCTATAATTATTATTAAAAGCAGGATGATGGCGGCACTAATTAAAATTAATATTTTTTTCATTTTTTTCCTCCAAAGAACTCATGATTGCCAGAGGTATTTAATAGATATAGAAAGAGACTCTATTAATTTAGCATATAAACACAATACTGGGAATAAATTTCCTACTGGATATGTTGGGAGATTTGGTTATGAATATTCAAGAATATTATAAGAAATCAGCTATGATATCATTAAATGCCAGCCTTGCCTCATTAGTGCCTCCTATTTTGTTGATCCTTTATGTAATCATTATTGAACCAAACAAGAATATAGTTCTAGTGATTATTCCTTTTTTACTTTATAGCCTTATTTGCTATCATTATTATTTATTAAACAATCTGCGTTCTAAGGAAATTTCGAGTGTACAAAATCATTTAAATGATGGTCACTTATTTGATAAGGAACAGGTGGTGATTACTTTTCTGCCGGCTCCTACCTTAAGAATGCAAATGTTTGATATAAATGGGAACTTGCTCGGAGAAATTAGGGATAGGCAATTTTGGCCGTTTCGATGGTTTTTACCTTATTTCCTAGACAGGGTTATCGAGAAAAGGTATGGACTTTATGATGCAACAAACCAATTAATTGGATGCTTTATTTTAAAGAAAAAACAGATAGAAATAGCGGATTCCAATTTTGAGGTCCTTTCAACTTGTATTTGCAAGCCAACTAATAAAAGCTTTACTTTCACTTTTGAAAATGAGAAAAATACGATTTTTGTTAAGCGATCCTTTCAATTTATGGATATTAGATTTTTCGACCGTAACTTAATAACAATAGGCAGGCTGCGTAAAGGCTGGATGCCACTAGAATGGGGAAATCGATTTAAAGATCCTAATACGCCAATCCTTACTTTTGAACAACCAATTTCCGCAGAGGACAAGCTTTTGACGTATGCGATTTTAACTAAATTATTTCAGTCGACTAATCACTAATTCTCCACATAGCATAGCTCATGCAGATAAATGGTTTCTTATAGGCTAATATAGTATATTAATCAATAGAGATTTTGCATCAAGATATTAGTTATGAGGTGTAGCATGAAAAAGTTTCTGCTAATTGTGGGCATAATCGTACTGTGTTTATTTATTGTTGATAAAATGATTCTCAAGGATAAAGGGATTGTAACGAACTTTAATCAGAAATACGATAAGATAGAAAATCCTGAAACTATTCAAACTGGTATAGAGGAAGGCAAAAGGGCACCTGATTTTACCCTTTCGGATTTAAATGGGAATATAGTAAAGCTTAGTGATTATAAAGGGAAAAAGGTGCTGTTAAATTTTTGGGCAACTTGGTGTCCTCCTTGTAAGGCAGAAATGCCGCATATGGAGAAGCTGTATAGCAAATATAAAAATGATGGATTTGAAATACTAGGTGTAAATGTGACGACATCTGAAAAAAACAGAAATGATGTTGATCAATTTGTGGACGATTATCAATTAACCTTTACAATTCCGCTTGATGAAAAAGGACAGGCATTTAGTGATTACAGCATTATGGTCTACCCAACAAGCTTTTTTATCGATTCAGATGGTATTATTCGTAAAAAAGTGTTAGGGGAAGTTGACGAAGAGGCGATGGAAAAACTAATTCAACGCTTGCCTTAAAAGAAGAGATAAAGATATAAAAAACTGCATTGCTAATCATTGGCAATGCAGTTTTTCTCATTTTCCATTAATATTTCTGCTAATTTCGCTTTAATTCGCCGTTTTCGATAGAGCATCATTCCAGCTTCAGCAATATCATTCACTGCAGAGCGGTTAATAAAGGCACCGAATAAAAGACCTGCGATAGGGATCATTTGAAAGAGTTTCTTCCAGCCGATTTGATCCCTATAAGTAAACACAACCTCTCGCCATCCCTGAATTTCTGAAATCACTTCTCTTTTGGCACTATCATTTGGCGAATCGATTAAGGATAGTTGCTGCAGGATCGCCTTTTTTCCAACGATATCAGAAGATACGAATTGCAGGACTTTTACCATATACATTCTTTCTTTTTTATCTTTTGGATCATATCCATAGCAAATAGCGATGTCCTGAAGGGTCTTTAACTGGATCCCGAGAAGAAGGGGAATATCTAGGGACAAGGTTAAAATGCCGCCAACCCCTGTGCTCGCTCCTTGAACAGTAGCCAGACGTTTCCGATTGCTCGTCAGTTTTGTGACGGCAACATCCATTTCATTGATAGCAATCAAATTGACATCCTCTAAATGATTGATTTGCTTATCGGGATAATATGACTTTAAGGAGGAAACGGAGCTTAAATACCGTCCCCCAGATTGAATATATTGGCCAAGCTCATCAAGGATGACCCCGATTTTCTTCTGTAAAAAAGCGGGTGTGAACTTGTCCAAGAGCTTAAATGGCAGTCTGCCGAGTTTTTCCCAAAACCATAAGTCATTTTGCGCCTTTTCCCAGTCTTCACTCTTTTTTAATTCAAGCAGTAATTGTTCTTTTGTTTCCATTTAAACAAAATTCCTTCCCGTTTTAGATAAATACATATACGTGAAATCAGTAGAAAAGTTTCAATTTGTTTCAGCCAAGTTACTTTAAAATTGTATATTTATATAACTCATGTTACTATTTCTTTAAATCGAATAATATTCCTTCGGGGCAGGGTGAAATTCCCAACCGGCGGTGATGAGGATATATCCTCTTAGTCCGTGACCCGGTTTCAATGTTGAAAACGGTGGATTTGGTGAAACTCCAAAGCCGACAGTTAAAGTCTGGATGGGAGAAGGAATGGACAAGATTGCGTAAAAAAAGATTTTTTCTTTACGTTTATTTTGCTATGTTATTATGCCCCGTACAACAATTTGTACGGGTTTTTTTCTGGAGAGATTTAAATGAAAGGAGTCAATTAAACAGGAGATGCAGGTTCATAAGAATATGGAATTTGTCCTAACGATGGCCCTATCTACTAGTGGACAAACTAGTATGTATGCAAAGGTTGGAGCGGTTGTAAAGATTAGCGAAGCACTTGGACTAGGCGCCCATTTAAAGGCGGGACCGGCTCGTGCTATAAATGAACAATTTTATTACGATATCAAAACGAAACTCCCTTATGTAATGTTAAAGGCAGCTGTACCATTTGATGGGAAAATGGCTGCAAAAATAGGTGGCAGCAAATTGATAACCTCTCCAGAGTCCAGTTTAGATGTTCACCAATTAAGACATGAAAATGATGTCATCCTGATAAGTATCAATACGATTATTCATGATAATCCACATTTAACCACCAGACTGCCCCAAGGTGGAAAAAATCCCATTCGATTTGTTTTAGACAAGCATTTGCGTACGTCTTAAAAAAAAGAAAATATAATTTGAGATCAATCTGCACAAATGATTATTTTCTCTGGAAATGAAGTAGGTTCGAATCGTGCAGATGCTTTTCGCGACCCTCTAAAGGAGGAATCTGAATTATGTTTACAGGAATTATCGAAGAGTTAGGTACCGTAAAAAGTGCCGCTGCAATCGGAAACACCATTATATTAACAATTAAAGCTTCTAAAATTCTCCAAGATCTTCGGTTAGGGGATAGTATTTCTGTAAATGGCGTCTGTCTTACTGTGACAGAGTATAATCATGACGGCTTTTCAGCAGATGTTATGCCGGAGACGTTTAAAAGTACTTCCTTGTCATCATTAAAGGATAGGACAAAGGTTAACCTCGAAAGAGCCATGGCTGCAAACGGACGTTTTGGCGGACATTTCGTGACTGGCCATGTTGATGGTACAGGAAAAATACTCAAAAAGACAGTAAATGAAAATGCTATTTATATTGAAATATCAGTGCCTAGTTCCTTTAGCCATCTGCTCTTAATGAAGGGGTCCATCACTATTGACGGTACATCGTTAACTATTTTTGGAGTAACAGAAAAATCGGTGACAGTTTCAATAATTCCTCATACTGCAAAGGAAACGGTATTAGGACTTAAGCAAGTTGGAGAAATTGTTAATCTTGAGTTTGATATGCTGGCCAAATATCTGTATTCATTCATGACGAAGGAACAAATTAATAAGGCAGAGAATGCAGGGATTTCTGAAGACTTTTTAAAAGAAAACGGTTTTCTTTAATTTTTTTTCAAACTAAAAAGGCAGCAGGGGGTAAAGCATGTTCAGTGAAATAAAGGCAGCATTAGAAGACTTGAAGGCAGGAAAAGTCATTATTGTTTGTGATGATGAAGATAGGGAAAATGAAGGAGATTTTCTTTCAATTGCCGAGTATGTAACCCCAGAGACAGTCAATTTTATGGCGAAAGAAGGAAGGGGACTCATCTGTACTCCGATTTCTGAAGAGCTAGCCAGTAAGCTAGATCTTCTTCCGATGGTGGAAAAGAATACGGACAGCCGAGGGACAGCATTTACGGTTTCGATCGATCACAAAGAAACAACTACAGGTATAAGTGCTTTTGAGAGGGCATTTACAATAGAAAGAATGCTGAAAGATGATGCACATCCGGATGAATTTAATCGGCCTGGCCATATCTTTCCTTTAATTGCAAAGGAAGGTGGAGTATTAAGAAGAGCGGGACATACGGAAGCAGCTGTTGATTTGGCACGTCTCGCCGGTGCAAAGCCAGCGGGTATCATCTGTGAAATTATGAAGGATGATGGAACAATGGCCCGTGTAAAGGATTTAGAGATCATCGCCAAAAAATTTGACCTAAAAATGATTACGATTCAACAGTTAATTGAATATCGACTAGAACATGATTCTCTTGTGATAAGAGAGGCTGACATTCAGCTTCCGACAGTTTATGGAATGTTCAGAGCTGTTGGGTATACGAGTAATTTAGATGGAAAGGAACATGTTGCTTTAGTAAAAGGAGAAATTACTGAAGGGGAGCCTGTCCTATTAAGAGTCCATTCCGAATGTTTAACTGGAGATGTTTTTGGTTCAAATAGATGTGACTGCGGACCTCAACTGGAAGCCGCCTTAGCCCAAATTGAAAGGGAAGGGAGAGGCATCCTATTATATATGAGGCAGGAAGGCAGAGGAATTGGGCTCATTAACAAAATGAAGGCTTACGAACTTCAAGAAGAGGGATACGACACAGTTGAGGCAAACCATAAGCTTGGATTTGGCGATGATTTACGTGAATACGGAGTTGGTGCCCAAATTTTGCGAGATTTAGGTGTGAAAAAAATGCGGCTTTTAACAAATAATCCGAGAAAAATTGCCGGATTGGCAGGGTATGGGCTAGAGGTTTCAGAACGTGTCCCATTGCAAATGCCGGCAAAAACTGAAAATGAAGCATATTTAAAAACGAAACAAACGAAGCTTGGTCATTTATTAAAATTTTAACGGGAGAGATGAGCAATGAAAAAAGTAATTGAAGGACATTTAGTTGGGACAGGTTTGAAAATAGGAATTGTCGTAGGACGATTTAATGAATTTATTACTGGAAAATTATTAACTGGGGCTGAGGATGCCCTTAAACGTCACGGTGTAAAGGAAGAGGATGTAACCGTAGTTTGGGTTCCAGGAGCTTTTGAAATCCCATTAACAGCCAAAAAGCTTGCTGAAGTCGGGGGATATGACGCGATTATTACACTAGGTACAGTTATAAGAGGCGCAACACCACATTTTGATTTCGTCAGTAATGAGGTTGCTAAAGGGGTTGCTTCAATCGGAATGCAGAGCGGAATCCCCATTATTTTTGGCGTGTTAACGACAGACACGATTGAACAGGCAATTGAACGTGCAGGTACTAAGGCTGGAAATAAAGGCTGGGATGCAGCGGTCGGAGCCATTGAGATGGGTAATTTATATAAACAGCTTTCCTTATAAGAATGATTGGTATATTCTGTTTCTCTATATAAACTGACATAAGAACAAATAATTTTTTCAATTATTGCATATTTCGACAAACTAACCGTAATCTTTTGTATACAATAGTGACAATTATATAATGCAGAATTGTCGGAGGGTATTATATGGAAGTTTTTGTAGCGAGGCAGCCAATTCTTACTGCAAATGAAGATGTATTCGGATACGAGCTTCTTTACCGCAGGAATCAGAAGGTGAATGCCTTTCCTGATGTAGATGGTGATCAAGCGACAACAGAACTTATCGTAAATAGTTTTTTAAATATTGGGATTGATAAGTTATCTAACGGTAGGCCTTGTTTTATTAATTTTACCGAAAAACTGCTAAATCTTAGACTTCCTACTTATTTTCAACCGCGTGATATAGTTGTTGAAATTTTGGAATCCATTGAACCAAGTGCTGAATTAGTAGAAATCTGCAAAGAGCTAAAGGGGCTGGGCTACCAGATAGCATTGGATGATTTTGTTTTCAATGAAGAAAATAAATATTCATATGAACTACTAAAGTATGCGGATTTTGTTAAAGTCGATTTTCTTTCAACTACAGCAGAAATGAGAGAGCGAATTGAATGGGTTGTTAAGTCAATGAATCTGAAATTAGTGGCAGAGAAGGTTGAAACTAGAGAGGTATTTGACAATGCTCGGAAAAGAGGCTATCACTATTTCCAAGGGTATTTCTTTGCTAAGCCAAGTATACTATCAACTCGTGATATTCCAGCTTATTTTCACTCTTACTATGAAATGATCCAAAACTTTGCAACTAATGAACCGAGTATTGATCGAATTACGGAACTGATTGAAAGGGATATTTCCCTATCCTATAAATTATTAAAATTAATTAATTCCCCTGCATTTAGACCTAAGCAAAAAATAAATTCGATTAAACAAGCAGTAGTATTGCTCGGTTTAATTGAATTGGAGAAATGGATATATGTTTTAGCTGTGCGGGAATCGACAATTGAGAAGCGAAAAATATCTCAAGAAACCATTCAAATTAGTCTCACAAGAGCAAAATTATGTGAAGAAATTGCAAAAATGAAAGTGAAAAGGGCGCCGTCATCAAGTTATTTTATGACAGGCATGTTTTCCATCATGGATTCGATTTTATCTATGCCAATGAGCATGATACTAAAGGAGCTTCCTCTTGAAGAAGAGATTTGTGACGCATTGAATGGTCAGTCCAATCAACTGAAGGATGTTTTAGATCTCGTTCTTGCAGTGGAAACAGCTCAGTGGAGCATCATTAGTGAAAAATGCAAAGAATTGAGTATTGATGAAAAAGATCTATTTAAATTGTATGCAGAATCTTTAAACTGGTCAAATGACCTCGTATTAGAAGAAAAATTTTCACCATAAAGATGAAAACCTGCCATTAATTAGAAGGCAGGTTTTTTATTCCTTAAAAATTGCAATATAGGTTCAAAATTTTGCTTTTCTTTTGTTTCGAAATAGGTTTTGAACGGGTCACCGTGTTGATTGACGCGCTTAATAATATTTGGTACTTGAAAGTCCTCTACTCTTAACGTTTTAACTACTTCCTCCCAATAAAGGGGTGCTGCCACAGTAGCCTCTTTTGTCCCGCGTGGTGAATAGGGGGAAATAATTGTTTTTCCTTCAGCATGCTGAATATAATCAACATAAAGCCGGTTTCCTCTGTTCTTTTTCATACGCTCAATTGTAAAAGAATCGGGATCTTTTGATATTAAATATTCAGCTATAAATGAAGTGAATAATCTTGTGTCCTCATAGGAAAACGTATTTTCTGGCAAAGGGATATAGATTTGCAGCCCTTTATTCCCGGATATTTTCACAAAGCTAATCAATTTGAGCTGGTCTAGAACGTCTTTAATTAAAAGAGCAGCTCTAATAGCTAGACCAAATTCATTTCTTGATGGCGGGTCCAGGTCAAAAACAATTTCACTTGCCCCTTTACTGTAAATGGTTTGAAAAGGGATGTGAAATTCAAATGAGAGCTGATTCCCGAGCCAGAGCAACGTTTTTAAATGATTGCACACGATATAATTAATTCCTTCAGACATGTTCGTTTCTACAAATTCAGGCGCATATTCAGGACAATTCTTTTGATAAAAGGGATCACCGAAAATACCATGCGGATAGCGGATCACTGTTAGAAGCCGATTTTTGAGAAAAGGAAGCATATAAGGAGAAATCTCTCTTAAATAATGTAAATAATCGATTTTCTGTATAGGTGGATCTTCCCATAATGGTTTATCAGGATGTGTCACTTCAATATCTGAAGGCAGATTTTTCTGCTGCTGGATAAATTGTTCATACTTACAATCCTTGGGCTTCAGATCAAAGCGAAATCTGTGAAAGTGGGGTTCTCTCATCTGTTTCTCATAAATTTCTAAGTATTTCACTTCAACACATATACCGGGTTCGACATAAAAAAATTGATCATCATCATCCGTTTTATTAGCCTTAATGGTTTCAAATAGTGCCTTTTTTTCGTCCGGCTTCAATCCAAATAGAAATTGTCCAATTGGGTAAACCTGATCATTTTGAAAAACACCAGCATAAAAATAGCCATTCGTTTTATCATAAGCGGTAATGAAACAGGAAACATATTTCCAATTCTTGTATTTGATCCATAATGATGTTCGTTTCCCTTCCTCCCATTTATTCAATTCCTGCTTTGCGACAATTCCTTCACCATCATAAAGTGTAACCTTGTCCCAAATTTCTTGAAACGTATGATAAAAGGGAATTAGCTGCATGAGTTGTCTGCTGTTTTCATCCGGCTGGATAGGGAGTGAGCAATGTTTAAACAGTTCAGTTAATTTCCTTTTTCTTGAAAGGTAATCAAAATCCTTTAATGATTCTCCTTTTAGTTCCAATAGATCGAAAATCAGTAGATGACACGGTGAGGTGTTTGCTTTTTCTTCAATTCTCTTGTCTGACCTCATCCTCCCCCTCACTTGGATCTGTCCAAAATGAGCTTTAAATGCATTTTCTAGATAAACAAGTTCTCCGTCTAGTGTTATTGGAAGAAAGGGGCGAAATAGCTCTAATTTGGCATCTAGAAACGATTTAATTTCGGGAAAAATCGTTAGCAATGATTTACCATTTCTACTCTCTAAGGACATTTCATGCTGACTCCAATGTAAGATGGCACGAAATCCATCATATTTCACCTCATAAAGCCAATCCTTTCCTTTAGGGGCTTCAAAAGATAAACTAGGCAGCATTGGTTTGATCATTATCGAACATCCTTTCCTCACATCTAAACAAGTTAATAATTATAGAATTCCCTTTTTATTATTCGCTACTCCATTTCCAAAAGTTTAAGGGTATGAGTCTCTGCATTTCACACAAATTAAAGAAAAAGAAGAATGGAGTTTACTTATGCATACAATGTGGAAAGGAAGTATCAGCTTTGGTCTTGTCAATATCCCAATTAAGCTGCACGCAGCAACAGAGGATAAAGATATTAAGCTTCGGAATCTTCATAAAGAATGTCATTCCCCAATCAAATATGAAAAAAAATGCACGGTCTGTGACGTAGAAGTAAAGAATGAAGACATTGTTAAAGCATATGAGTATACAAAAGGGAAATTTGTCGTTCTTGAGAATGACGATTTGGAAAAGCTGAAGAAGGAAAATGAAGATAAAGCCGTTGAAATCATGGACTTTGTCATGATGGAGCAAATTGATCCTATCTATTATGATAGAACCTATTATATGTCTCCGGGTGATGGAGGAGGTAAAGCATATTCCTTACTCAGAAAGGCATTAGAGGATTCCGGAAAAGTTGGACTTGCGAAAATTATCATCCGTTCTAAGGAACAGCTAGCCGTTATTCGGGTTTATGAAAAAACCCTTGTCATGGAAACGATTCATTATCCGGATGAAGTTCGAAATGCCGTGGATGTCCCAAATGTGCCAGCAGAGGATAAAGTAACGAAAAAAGAAATTGATACGGCCATTCTTCTAATTGATCAACTTACAACAGAATTTGAACCGGCAAAATATACGGATGAGTACCGAACAGCTTTACTTGAGCTAATTGAATCGAAGCGAACTGGAAAAGAAATAGTCACTCCTACAGAAAAAGAGCCAGTGTCCAATGTGACAGACTTAATGGCGGCGTTACAAGCATCGATTGATAAAACAAAGCCTAAAAAACCGGCAGCCAAGAAAAAACGTGTGGCAACAAAAGCTAAGAAGGAAGCATAAAAGGAAAAGCGGAAGCGCCTTCGGAACAATCAAAGAGCAGATTGTTCCTGCGAAGATTATTCCTAGGAGCTTTCCTTAGTGCCCACCCCCGACAAGCACAAGTCGAGCCTCCCGGAAAG
>NZ_JBALOW010000035.1:0-17333 GCF_036965085.1 Bacillus sp. JJ1532 | reverse complement strand
GTAGGACGTCGCTAGGCAATGAACAAGCATCCATTATGGATGCTTTTTTTTATATGTTAAATTCGTAGAAGTTTACTTCTCGTTTTGTTGGAGTTATAATGAAAGTAACAATATCTGGGAGGGACATGAGTTGACTAATTATTCTGGAGAGGTTATTCCGCTGATTCTTGATTTTTGTAAATGGCTAGTCGAGCAAAATAAATCTGCTAATACTGTAAAAACATACGGTCTAGAACTTGAAAGGTTTCATGAATGGCTTCAAAAGAACGATTCTGATTTAAACCATTTGCGTAAGAGTGATATTCAAGATTATATTTCCCACCTGGAACAACAGCAAAAGAGCCTAGCAACAATTGATAAAATTGTTGGTATTATACGTACTTTTGCGAAGTACCTGAAGCAGCCTGAACTTACTTTTGGTATTGAACTAAAGCCTGTGGAAAGAAATGAAGAATTTGAAATATTATCCGAGGCGCAGTATCAAGTATTGATAGAAAAGGTAAATCATAATAGTGATCTGCGAGATCGGGCTATAGTCTATATACTGTTGCACACTGGAATTCGTATTTCAGAATTATGTAATTTAAACTGGGAGCATGTCAACTTCGAGAAAAATGAGATAACTGTTGAAAAAAAGGAAGAAAAACGTGTCATTCCTCTATCAAGGGATGCAAGAGAGCATTTAAATGAATACTTTGTGGTTCACCCATTAAAAAAAGAGGCCATTTTCATCTCGCAAACAGGCAAACGATTAACAGAAAGAACCATCCAATACATGCTTAAAAATTATGATGTAACCCCAAATCAGTTAAGACATACTTTTTGTCAACGGCTCGTTGATTCTAATGTCGATCTTGAGGTTGTTTCAAAACTGGCAGGCATTAAGGATTTAAATCTAGTCAAAAGATATATAAAAAGATCCGAGGTAAATAGAAGCCAATTAGAGGAAGTCATTAATAATGCTTTTATTAACGACACACAAGGATAGGTTGTTTTATTAGGGGTGTAATAAGTACTTTTTTATAGCCTTTCCGAATCATTCGGAAGGGTTATTGTAATTAAGGAATGATATTTCAAGTTCCTTAAAATTTAGGAAGAGTATAATTCCATCTGCCAGATCGCTAAAAGAATCCTTTAACTATCTACTTGTTGTTGCAATATTGCTATATCCCACCAATCTTATTACCTTATCTACTTCATTATCTCCAGGCGCGGCCGGCAGCCTTTTTTAAAGTGCTGACACAGTAAATACCCTCATAATGAAAGAATCTCTAACAGAATGCTGGAGATTCTTATGATTATTTTTTAAATTTTTCCGGAAACTGCTTCACAACTCCCGCAGAAATAGTATCTGCCATTAGGATTATATGTGTGATTCCATTGTCAATTGAAACGATTCTTGCGTTCCAATCTTTTGCTAAACTTGCAGATAAATCATTTGTCACAAATTTCAGATGCGTATAGAGTAAATTTTTTAGATCTTCGTTTTTCAAATAGGGGTTGGCACCGCTAAGGAAAGCTGCTATTTTATCAGCATTTCTATACCATTCTTTGTTTAGCTGATTCACCAAGGCTTTATTTCCGCTTTTAGCCGCATCTACAATCTTTCCTGCAATAATAATATGCTCCTTAAGCAAATCCGTAAGTTTGTTCCCAGCTTGCTCTCCGTATACTGGCTTTATAACATTACCAATATCCTCCTGATTTTTCAGAAGCCTAGTCAATACCTGTTTTTGATCCTCTGCTCTTGCTGTTGTTGCACTTGTAATATAATTACTTGTCCACAATACATGATCAATCCAAAGTCTCCTGAAATGATTTTCAAACTTTACTTCAGATTGGCTAATGCATGGTACCTGCGTCTCAGCGTAGGTACTGATTGTTCCAGTCATCATGTTTAGTGGAAATAACAAAATAAAACCCATCAACAATAATTTTTTCATAAACCTTCTCCTTCCAAAGATAAAAAATACCCTTTTTATTATTGATATATAGGTTTTTTTTATTCCTAAAAATGGTTCTGCTAACCCTGCTTTTTTAAGAAAAAATGAAATTTGGATAAATAACGAAGTGTAAGTGAGAATTCTGGTAGAATATTTATTTTTTGTAGGAAGTAAGGAATATAAAGTATTACTAATTGGTGCGAGAGTTTACGAGAAAGGACGGCCCCTTTTTTTCTTTTTCAACAGGGGCGATCAGTTTAATAAGGGATAATTAGAAAACTGCTTATGGTAGTAGTTAAATACTAGGTAGTATCTAACAAAGGATGTTTATGAGTGAAACTAAAAGGGGAAATTTAACATGTTATTTACTATACTTGCATAAAGGTGGGATTTAACATGTTAAGAAGAACTTGTTTACTATTTTGTTTGTTATCCATGGTAACCCTTCCTATTGGGTGTTCAAAACAGGAGTCCCAAGTATCGAAGGAGCTAAATGAAAATAAAACGACCAATAACCTATCTATTCCAAATGAATACAGCCATGCTAAAGATATAATTGTTGCTCTAACCAAACAGGGGCTCAAGATTAATGAAATAAAAAACTCTAATTCTATGGCGCTTTTCCAAACAAAACCGAATTATGCCATGTATGTGGAGAGTGAATGGGGAGATTTTGAACTAATTCATTTGGAAAACAAAAATGGTAAAGACTTCATCATAATAAAAAAGGAAGAAACTGATGGGGGATATGTATATTCAATAAGGAAAAATGATGAACCAGAACAATTATATTATACAAACGCAATCACATATTTTAATAAAAATGATGAGTACATTACCATTAGCCGAACGAAAGAATTAAATGAAATAATTAGGAAAGTTTTTGAAATAAGCCAAAAATAGTTCAACTGCAAAAGTCAGTATGTCTTAGGTTAGGTGTTGGATTGCCTTTGTATTAACGACTGCTTCAGACGAAGAAACAATTCGGTATCTATGCGATAACACTTAATGACGAGGATTTTCTTGTTATTAATAAATAACAAGCACCATTCGAAAAAAGAGAAACATGATTTCATTCATGATTTCTCTTTTTTTATATTCTAAGAGTAAATGGATGGGGGAAGTATTAAAGTGGATGATTAAAAAATATTTATTTCATTATGATAGAAGTGTAGGTTACTTTGTAAAGCACATTATACTAGTTCTGCCATAAAGTTATTTGGAATATAGTTAGATAGATTCTTTCAATCTACCGAAAAAACTAATTAAAGATTCGGTATCTAAATGGAGGTATTATATGGCGAATTTGAATCAAAGTGTAAGGGTTGCGGTTATTCAAGCTGCATCCATTATTATGGACCGTGATGCCACCATAAATAAAGCAGTTAGCTTAATACAACAAGCAGGAGAAAAGGGCGCCCAAATTGTTGTTTTTCCAGAGGCATTTATTCCAGCGTATCCTAGAGGATTATCCTTTGGCACTGTAATAGGAAGCCGCACTGACGATGGAAGGAAAGACTGGTATCGATATTGGGAGAACTCGATTCCTGTTCCTGGTGAAGCGACGGAACAGCTTGGTCAAGCCGCACGTGAAGCGGGAGTATACCTTATTATGGGTGTGATTGAACGGGATAGCGAATATAGTGGTGGTACACTTTTCTGTTCTGTTATTTTTATAGGCCCAGATGGTTCCCTTTTGGGTAAACATCGAAAATTAAAACCAACTGCAGCGGAACGGATTGTTTGGGGTGAGGGGGATGGAAGTACATTACCTGTATTTGATACTCCGCATGGAAAAATTGGAGCTCTGATTTGCTGGGAGAACTACATGCCTTTAGCGAGAGCGGCCATGTATGCACAAGGTGTTCAGCTTTATATTGCCCCAACTGCTGACGCTAGAGAATCATGGCAGTCGACTATTCGTCATATAGCAATGGAAGGCAGATGCTTTGTATTGTCCTCCAATCAATTTGTAACGAAGGACATGTACCCTGAGGATTTAGCTTGTTATGATGACCTTGTATCAGCTCCAGATGTGATGTGTAACGGTGGAAGTGCCATTGTTGGGCCACTTGGTGATTATGTTGCTGAACCTGTTTGGGGAAAAGAAGAAATGATTATTGCCGATCTTGATATGAGACAAATAGCCTCTAGTCAATTTGACTTCGATCCAGTAGGGCATTATTCAAGGCCGGATGTTTTTAAATTGTTAATAAACAAAGAAAAGCAGGAAAATATCATTTGGAAGAAATAACCCTGTAGGTCCTGCTTTTTAATAGGGAAAGGGATCTTTTTCTTATAGGGACATCCTTTTTATTTTTCAATGAGCAGTGTAACACTTCCAATAGCAAGACCTTTTGCTTCAATGTTATACTAATGGAAAAAGTTAGGGGGAGACTGTCATGAACAGGCTACAAGGAAAAACAGCGATCGTCACTGGTGCCAGCTCTGGAATTGGCGCTGCTATTGCTAAGGAATTAGCCATGGAGGGAGCAAATATCGTCCTGGCCGCCCGCCGGCTGGAAAAATTAAACGAAGTAAAAAGTGAAATTACAGAAATAACGAATGGCAAGGTGAAAGTAATTGCTGTCCAGGCGGATATGTCAGTTAAAAGTGACGTTAATCAGCTAGCGGAAAAGGCACAAGCAGAATTAGACAATGTAGATATTTTTATCAATAATGCTGGGCAAATGCGAACAGCAACCATCCGATCCGGGCAGGTGGAGGATTGGGAGCAGATGATTGATGTTAATATAAAAGGTGTACTTTACGGCATTCATGCTGTATTGCCATCGATGCTTAGCCGGTCAACTGGACATATTATCAATATTGCTTCGGTTTCCGGTCTTGAGGTAACAAAAACAAGTACCGTCTATAGTGCTACAAAGTACGCTGTTCGGGCCATTTCCATGGGATTGGAAAAGGAACTTGCTAGAACAGGTGTAAGGATAACGAATATTTCACCAGGGATGGTAGATACAGACTTGAGCAGTAATAGAACCTCGAATGATCGTAAAAAGCTTGAAGCAGCCGATATTGCAAAGGCTGTTGTCTATGCTGTCACCCAGCCTGACTATGTGAATGTAAATGAAATTACAGTTCGTCCAGTGTAAATAGCAGGGGGCTGTCCAGAAAGTAAGTTTTGATCACTTTCTGGAGCCCTTTTTTATATTCATCAAGGAAAATATCTTTACTTTTGCACTAATCATAAATAGAATTTAGTTAAATTAAAATGGTGTTTTGCTAGTCTTTAGGAAAATGAAAGAAATTAGATGACTAAGGAGTTAGAAGTTGAAAACAAAAGAATTTACTTTAACTGCGATTTTTATATCTATTATTTTATTATGTGCTTTAACACCTTTTGGGTATATACATTTAGGTGTAATTAAAGCGACTATCATTCATATTCCAATAATTATAGCTTCTATTATTTTAGGGCCCAAAATTGGTGCTTTCTTAGGGCTTGTGTTTGGTTTCACTAGTATTGCAATAAATACGATCACTCCAACCTTGTTATCATTTGCTTTTTCACCAGCAATTCCTGTATTAGGCACGAGTCAGGGAAGTATTTGGGCGTTATTTATTGCAATTGTTCCGAGAGTAATAATTGGGTTTATACCTTACTATATTTTCAAAGCTGTTCATAAAGCTATTATAAAGAAAAAGTCCAATCAAAAGCCTGCTTTATTTTTAACTGGCTTACTTACAACTTTTATACATACATTTTTAGTCATGGGTTCTATTTCTTTTTTATTTCAAGATGCCTATGCTCAAGCTATTAATGCCAGTAGCACGAGTGCAATTTATAAAGCTGTTTTAACTGTGTTTTTTACAAATGGACTTGCCGAAGCAGTCCTTGCTGGAATTGTAACAACGGCTGTGGTTCCACCGTTATTGAAGGTATTGAAAAAATAAATATCACCCGTTATCACGGGTGGTTTTAAATGTAATCACAGGGAGAGGAAGTGTAGTGAGGGATAAGCATGTATTGGATCCTCGAATTTCTGTGATTACATTTACTAGAAATTATGTGCTTTTTAGATTCTTAAAATTAGATTGAGATGATTTAAACTTCAAATTCTTTAATTTTTGCATTCGGTGTTAATACTTCTTCTGGCTTAAACTCTGCTAAAGGCTCTCCATTTTTGACTTTGTTAACCCAATCATGGTTAGCTAAGGCCCCTTTGCCTAAGGTAACCACATCGGCTTCCCCGTTCTCAATGATTTTCCTTGCTCTTTCGGGATCCTCTAAATGACCATTGGCGATTACGGGAATTTTTCCGTATTTTTTTGCAAGGGCGGCAAGCGATGCCTCACTTGAATCGAATGCAGGCTTCCATGCTTGGTGTTCCGTAACATGGATAAAGTCAAGACCTGCTTGCCCTAATTGATCAAAGATAATTTCAGCATCTTTTTCTTTTCCTGCCCACTTGTGTGTGTAATCATTTACTTTCGCTTGCGAAATCCGAATACCAATAGTAAAGTCCTTCCCTACTGCTTCCCTAATCGCTTTAGACACTTCCACCAATAAAAGGACCCGATTTTTCGTAGAACCACCGTATTCATCTGTACGGTGATTTGTATAATCAGTAAGGAACTCATCAAGTAAATAACCATTGGCTCCATGAATTTCAATCCCATCAAATCCAGCTAATAGAGCACGTTTAGCAGCATTTACAAATCCTGTTATAACTTCAGTTATTTCTACTTTCGTTGCTTCTCTTGGCATTGGGTAAAGGCCATTTCCTTCATAAGCTTCACTTTTTTCCCCTTTTGGCTGAACAGCAGAAGGAGCGATTGATTCTTCAGTAAAAGGATTCCCATGAACAAGAGCCCCAGTATGCATGATCTGCGCAAAGATTTTCGCGCCTGCTTGATGAACAGAGTCAACTAATTTCTTCCACGCTTCTGTTTGTTTTTCATTAACAATCCCTGGCTGATATAAATAAACTGGACTATACTTTTCATCTGTATAAATCCCTTCAGTAATAATAAATCCAAATCCCCCTCGGGCAAAAGATGTATAATATGATATCATTTCATCAGTTACTAATCCTTCAGATGTTGCACTGATGCGTGTCATTGGTGCAACCCCAACTCGATTATCTACTGTTATATTCCCTAATGTAACAGTCTCAAATAACGTTTTTGTGTTTGTCATTGTCAAAACTCCTTCTTTTATAACAGTTCATTGTATATTCTTAATCAACCATAAAGTATTTATTTAACATCCTTCACTATTCGCTCAAGGGTATCTCGTTTTTGAAGGACCCTATTCAATAGAATTTTTCTATCTACGTTCTGTACCATTGTAATTCACTGCCTTAGTTTAGTAAAATAGATATTAACGAACTATTAGTTCGATAATATTGAACTATGAAAGGGATAATTAGATGGAACTTCGCCAACTTATTACACTCAAGACAATTGTAGAAAGAGGAGGATTTAAAAAAGCTGCTGAACATCTCGGTTATGCTCAATCCTCCGTTACTACCCATATAAAAGAATTAGAAGAGGAAGTAGGAAAGCCTTTATTTGATCGACTCGGCAAGAAAGTCGTTTTGACTTATTACGGTCATCGACTTCTTTCTTATGCGGTAAAGATCATTGAATTGCATGCTCAGGCGTTAAACATAGACGAGGATCCGACAGGCGATCTTATTATTGGTATCTCGGAATCGCTGACGATCGGCCGTGTTCCACCTATTCTTCTTGAATATAAAAAATCTTATCCTAAAGTTAACCTTTCACTAAAATCTATCGAGAATTATAATGTGGCATCACATCTTCAAAATGGCGACATCGATCTAGCATTGGTATTAGAAAAAGAAGGTTGGTCCTTACATGAGATTCATTGTGAAGAATTGAAAAGAGAAAAAATGGTTTTGATAAGTCCTCCAAAGCAAGAAAACTCAAGAACGGTTTTATATACGGAAAGGTCATGCAGCTATAAGTCTGTTTTTGATCACTATATAAATTTTAAACAAATGGATGTTAAAGAAAGTTTAGATTTCCAGAGTATTGAAGCGATAAAACAATGTGTTAGAAGTGGATTAGGAATTTCATTGGTACCTTATTTTTCAGTGAAAGAAGAATTAGAAAGTCAGAAATTGCAAGGGGAGGAAGTAGAACCAGAACATCCAGCTATTTCAACATTCCTTGCCTATCATAAGGACAAGTGGCTTTCTCCATCTATCATAAGTATGATAAACTTAATAAAGAAACACTCTAAAAATTGGGATTAAAAAAGAGAAAAAACATATTCTTAGAATCCTTAATAAATGAACAAATAAGAGGGCAGTTTTGAGAAAAGAATCATCAAAACTTGCCCTCTTTTTATATAAATTGAATAAGTATATTACATATCTAAGTCTGTAAATGCATAAGGCAATAATTCCCTTAAGGTCAATTTTAATATATCTTTCTTCTCATTTGTTAAATAAACTGGCATTTCAGGTAAACAGAATTCTGCTAACACTTGTCTGCAAATACTACAAGGTGGAAGAAAATCTACCGTATCACCCGCGACAGCTATCGCCTGGAAATCACCCTTTTTGTAACCATTTGCTATTGCAATAAAAATAGCTGTTCTCTCAGCACAATTTGTTGCACCTAATGAAACATTTTCCACGTTTACTCCATTAATAACAGTACCATCTTTTAGTAATAAAGCGACTCCAACTGGGAATTTGGAATATGGTACATAGGCTCTTTCCTTCATCTTACGTGCACTTTCCACTAATTGCTCTTTATTCATATGATCCATCCCTTTCAAAGAAGAATGAACTTTTCACAGTCCCCTTAATGCCAACGTTTGAATGGCAGGATTGTTATAATATAATATTTAGGAAAATTTGTCAACATAGATGAATTAGGCGATGGAAATGGTTTCCTGTCTCCACTCTAAGCTTGTCAAAGGATAGGGAAAATTATTAATCATTTAAAAAGTCCACAAAATAGCAGCAAAATAGATTAAAATAAATGAAAATAATCATTTTAGGAGGTACTCACTTTCATGAGAGTCGCAATTGCACAATTATCCACCAGTGTTGATAAGGCCTCTAATTTAGAGAAGGCGATCCAATACATTGAGAAAGCCAAAAGTAAAGGCGCAGACTTTGTCATTATTCCGGAATTTTATATGGCGCTTGCCACCCCAAAGTCTGGCGTGTTGCCTGTTGAGGTAGCGGAACCACTAGATGGTCCGTTTGTTTCCGCCCTTGCACAAGCTGCCCGTGAAAACGAAATCTATGTTGTTTGCGGTATGTATGAACCAAAAGCGGATGATCAAAAACGCGCCTATAACACAACCGTGTTTATTAACCGTTCAGGCGAAATCATTCATTCTTATCGAAAAACACATTTATATGATGCTTTTAGTTATAAAGAGTCGGATACCATTATTGCGGGTGATAATCAATATAAAGTAGTAGAAACAGAGTTTGGAAGAATTGGCTTAATGGTATGCTATGAATTACGATTCCCAGAGATTGCAAGACAATTTGCGCTTCAGGAAGCGGATGTCCTGTTTGTTCCTGCCGGATGGGTAGCTGGTCCGATGAAAGAGGAGCATTGGCAGACGCTGATTCGCGCACGGGCGATTGAAAATACGATGTTCGTTTGCGGCGCGGACCTTGTTGGCGATATTTTTTCCGGTCGCAGTCTGATTGTTGATCCGATGGGAATTGTCCTAGCCAGCGCTGGTGAGGAAGAAACGTTATTTTTCGCTGATCTTGATTTAGATCGGATTCGCCGAGTGCGGGAAAAGCTGCCAAGCGTAAGAGACCGAAAGCCGGAATTTTACTGCTAAAGCGGTCCTTGCCACGCTCCGATGTATATCAGAGACGTATTGAAAATATAGGAAATGTTTTTGTCACTTTATGATAAATTTCAAAATTTGTACAGAATTCGAAGAAAGCTAAAAAAGGGGCTCTAAAAAGTCAGTTATCTGACTCTTTGGACAGCCCTTTCTCCTAAAATGAATATGATTCTCCGTCATCTGGCACTAAAACATTAGAAAAGATTCCTTTTTTATTAATAAAGCTTTTTAATTCTTCTCTTGATAATGTCCAATGATTGACAGCCTCCATATGGCTCGCAATAATTTTGGCATTAGGGGCAGCCTTATACACTTCATAGACATCATCTTTTCCCATTACTAGGGAACCTCCTACAAGGAATTGATTATCTCCAGCATTGACAATAATGATTTCTGGCTTATGTGTTTCGATTACTTCCTGAACAGCTTCATACCAAACAGTATCTCCAGCTGCATATAAAGTTTTTTCATTTGCATGTTTGAAGACAACACCGCACACTTGACCAGCAAGTTGTACCATTTCACCTCGCCCATGCTCACCTTTTGTTTTAATTAATTTGATCCCTTCAAAGACTGTATCTTCTTGTAAAACCTCGACATTTTTGAAACCAGCGTTTCGAATTTCTGACGCATCCTCATCATTTTGGGCAAATAATTTAATTTCTTTTGGCAATGCTTCTTTGGCAGCATCATCCCAGTGGTCTAAATGCAGATGAGTGACAATGACCGCATCAATATTAGAAATAATATTGTCAATGGACGTTGGTAAGCTCACTAAAGGATTATTTTGATCTTGTCTTAATGCATCGGGATAGCCTACACTAGGTCCAAAAGGTGGATAAGTCCCTTTCTCTGCTAACATTGGATCTATTAAAAACTTTTTGCCTGCATATTCGACAACTAGTGTTGCATTACGAATTTGTTGAATATTCATGTTCAAAACTCCTTATTCTTCGATTTACAAATAGTTTATACTATAACCAATTGACGACTACATAGATAAAATCAAGTCTTTTGGCAGTTTGACTTGATAAATGAAAGGATTTGAACAAATGTTAGATAGCACGGATATACGTATCTTAGATGAACTATCCAAGAACAGTCGCATCACTATGAAAGAATTGGGGGAGAAAGTCCACTTAACTGGACAAGCAGCTTCGGCTAGAGTGGCAAAATTAGAGGATAATGGCGTAATTGAGGGGTATACAATAAAAGTTAATCAAGTTAAATTAGGATGTTTTATACATGCATTTATTACGATCTTTACACAAAGCACCTATCACCAACCATATTTGTCGTTCATAAAAACACAAGAACAATACATCATACATAACTATAAAATCAGTGGAGATGGTTGTTATCTTCTCGAATGTAAATTTTCATCTAATGAAATATTAGACAAATTTTTGGAAGACTTGAACGAGCATGCAAATTATAAATTATCAATTGTTATTAAGAAATAGTGCATCTAGTTATTCTTGTCACTGTTTCAGATAAAAGAGTTACGATTGAAAGCACACTGGAACCCAATTTATAGTGATAATATTTCATGAATTGGAAAAAATAGTGACTAGGAAAGGAGGTCTTACGAATGTTTGTGAAAAAGTGTTTAACAGGATTGGCAGTTTTGCTTGGGGTGATGTTGGTCGTGAACTCTGCAGGCTCCCTCGGCGTATTGGCCGAATACGATGATGTAACTCAGCCTATGGAGACGGTGACATCGATTGAGGTCGAATTGAAGGATGATAGCTTTAACCCGAAAGTCATCACTATTCCGAATGGAAAAACCACAACTTTGTTATTGAAAAACAAAGGTAAGAAAGAGCACACCTTCACAGTGGAAAAGCTAGGTATTGACGCCGAGATCCAGCCAGGACAAGAAAAAAGCATTACCGTGAATCCGAAACAGCCCGGTACATACGAACTGATATGTCGGTACCATTTCCAGGAAGGAATGGTCGGAAAGGTAATAGTTGAATAGGGCCTATCGGGTCATGCTTTTTAATAGGAATAATAGTAATTTGCTTATTAAACAAACGCGTTTGTTAAGAAGAGGGAGCTGCGGCAGCTCCCTCTCCATGCATCGAAGGTATTAAGTTGAATTTAATAGTTTTAATCACGGAATAACTTCAAAAACAGTACCTTGGTTAAAATCAGTCACTTTCATAGAGCCATAAACCCCTAAATATAGTTTGCTTTGATCCAGATTCGTTCCCAAACTAACATAATATGCCGAACCGGGCCCAAAATTATAATCGGTTTGAATAACACTAAAATCATTTAGTTTACAATCTGTTCTTATTCTAGTATAAGCTAAAACCCCTCTAACCGGAGATCCGGATTCTTCTTTCCGTGCAAGATCGGTAAACACCACACTTCCTGTTAAAGCGGGGATTCTATTCCCCATATAGGCTTGCACTCCTGTAAGTGCAGTTCCTCCAAATTTATTGGGTCTTTGATCTTTATGAAAATAACTAGTTAAAGGCTGAAGACGCCTTATTGATAATTTTATGGCTTCATCATAATAAGCTATTGTTGTCTCGTCCAAATCCTGATTTGCAGAGCAGCCCCTTATAATCGGAGTAGGGAAAACACCTTCCCACCCTCGCCAGCCAAAGTTAATAAATCCCTCTTGGTCAGCTTCAGATTTCATTAAAAAAGCTTGAACAAGCTGGGTAACCGGTATTGATTTATGCTGAAGGAATGAATAAATTGACTCTACCAAATCCTGTCCGACATTTCCCACATATTTGATATATTGATTATAAAACCTATGAAATGAAATGCCAGGTATATTCCGAACCCCTTTGGCAATCACCGTAAGTGTTTCCTGAATAGGTACGGGAAGTTCATTAAACCGTGTGACTACGGGCGGATTCTTGATAAACGTATTCTTACCTACATCAATTTCAATTATTTTACCGGCGATTTCCATATCATTCTGGCTTAAATTGAATGGATCATAGCCTGCTCCACCATCCCCGTTAGTTAAAACAAGATTTCCTGTTTCCGGTGAAAAGTTTAAGCTATTGACACCATTATGATTAAAAAATGGTCTTCTTAAGTTTAGTAATGTCCGTAGTTTTTGAGGTTGACCATTTGATGGTAAAATCCATTCTTCCACAGTATTAATATGATCATATTGAGTTTCTCTATTTATCCACCTTAAGTTTAAAGTTTTTGGATCACACGGGTCAGGTGAAAAGGATTCAGAAAGAGCTCCTGGACCTTGTGTTCCGGCTACTGAATAATGAAGATAAAACAGGCGGTTATTATAAAATTCGGGATGAAATGCTAGTCCTAGCAATCCCCGTTCATCATATCCGCCACCAGAAACACCTTGTTCAGAAGTACCTAGTTTAATGATTCGCGGGCGAATATCTAAAAAAGTTCGTATAACTCCGTTTCTTATGTAAAAAATCTCTCCTACCTGGGTTGCGATAAATAATGTTTCTTTTGAGTCACCCGGAAGTATCGCTGCTTTCATAACAGTTGGTAAATTCAACTTGCTTACAATGGGCCGTAAATTAACCTTAACTTTTATCAACAAACTATACACTCCCTTCTTAGTTTTCTTTTTATAAGAATATGATTAGAACTGTTTTATTAATACCAAATCAAGGCCGAAGAATCTAACAAGGGATTGATCATTTTCGCAGGAGTGTTGGAATAGGGGATTCTTTTTACGCTTAAATTCAAACTGTACGGTTCCATTAAAAGGACCATTTAATGGAACAACACCTTTTAAAGAAAGTTGGATTTAATGGTTAACATTTAGAAGAGGTTTTGAAAGATTGTTTTTAAACTATAGCAGTAGGTTAGTGAATTAAAACGCTATGTTTATAATTTCATTGAATGCCCCGCAATGTTAGACATAACTAACTTTTGCGGGGATATTTTTTATAACCAAGCCTTTTTTAAAAACTTCACGCCTAACTGTATTTCTTCACAAGTAAGATTACTAAAACCAAGTTTTATAATGGCTTCATCAGAACGGTTATTAATGAAGTAGATGGAAGTAGGGTATACTTTAACACCATAAAAGGCAGCACGCTCAATTAACCAGTCTTCTGAATGTGTTTGATGTATCTTAACTAATAAGTACAAGCCAGACTGCTCCCCAATAATGGAAATATGTTGTTTAAATTGTTTTTTTAGTTCTGAAACGATGCACTGCATTTTTCGTTTATAAACGAGACGCATCCGTTTAATATGGCGGTTCCATTCTCCCTCTTCCATAAATTTAGCCATTGTCAGCTGGCTAGTTAGGGAAGTGGTACTCTCAAAATGTTGAAATTGTTTTATATAACGGTCTAAAAGAATTGGTGGCAGCACCATATAACTCAGACGAATTCCTGGGAGAAAGGACTTTGAGAAATTTCCTAGGTAAATCACTCTTTTGGAATCAATGGAAGTAAGTGCCGGAAATGGTTGTTGTGTATAGCGAAATTCACTATCATAATCGTCTTCGATAATATATCCTTTTTTCTTGTTGGCCCAATGAATGAGCTTTTGCCTTTGTTGAATGGACATGCTTACGCCTATTGGACTTTGGTGGGAAGGTGTCACATAAATTAAGCGTGACATCATTTTTTCTAATTGTGAAAAATCAGCACCTGTTTCATCAACTGGTAAAGTTTCAAGTGTAAAACGATGGAATAAAAATGCCTCTTTTGCTCCATCATATCCTGGATCCTCCACAATCATGCTTTGGAAATCATCCTTCAGGATTTGTCCAAGATTAATCAACATTTGCTGGGTGCTGCTGCCAATGATAATGGCATTTGGATCTGTCTTTACCCCACGAGATTGGAGTAAATAGGCAGCGATTTGTTTACGCAAACACATTTCACCAAAAGGATCCCCGTATTGAAAACTCTCCTGTAAGGTCAGTACTGAATTAGAAATTCTTCTCCAAGCTTTTAAAGGAAAGTTTGTTTGATCTACTGCCCCTGCTTTAAAATCAACGAAAAATGTTGTCACTGGCTCAGTTTGCTTACTAGGAATAGGAATGACTTCCTCCTGAAATAAAGGAGGCTCTAATACATTAACAAAGTAGCCTTTTCTTCCTTCTCCGCGAATATAGCCTTCTGCCACAAGCTGATCATAAGCCATTAATGTCGTATTGCGACTGACTTGCAAGGAATCTGCCAGCTGGCGTATGGAAGGTAATTGTTCATTTGCTGGCAGGTCACCATGTTCGATTAATAATTTAAATCGCTCATATATTTGTTTGTATTTGGAAGAGTGATCCTCTAAAGCAAAAATGAAGTTTTCCATGATAAATCGCCTCTGACATGTCTGATTGATTAAAACTGTATCTTTTTATATGTCAATAATTATACTACTATTTTGAATAATGGATATCCAAAGTTTCAGTAATTTTTAAAATAAAAAGGAGCAGGCTATTATGTATATTCCAAAATACTTTCAAGTCACAAATATCAATGAAATTATAGAAGTCATTGAGGGAAACTCATTTGCAACATTGGTCACAACAAAAAAAGGGAAACCCATTGCTTCCCACCTTCCATTACAGCTTCATAAACATGAAGAGGATTATTATATAACTGGACATATGGCATATGGGAATCCTCAATGGAGAACATTTGAAACATGTGACGATGTTCTAGTCATCTATCAGGGACCACATGGTTATGTTTCTTCTTCATGGTATGGGCATGAAAATGTACCCACATGGAATTACCAATCAGTACATGTATATGGTCAAGCTAGTATATTAAGTGAAGAAGAGTTGAAACAAGATCTTATTAAGTTGCTAGAGAAGTATGAGAAACAGCGTGAAAACCCAGTTTTATGGGATAAGCTATCGCCTCAGGTATTAGAAAGTCAACTAAAAGCGATTGTTGGCTTTAAAATAAAAGTGCAAGAAGTTCAAGCCGCTTTTAAATTAAGTCAGAATCGAAATGAAGAGGATTATCATAACATCGTTGAAAAATTACAAGAAGAAGAAAATCTAAATTCTCAACAACTGGCAGAAGTGATGAAAAAGAGAATAAAAGATAGTAAGTAATTATGCCACTCTGTGAAAATCACACTAGTAGCGAAAGATATATAGTGATTGAACAAAGTATTCAATGCTTTACTCCATTATCGGGCAACAATTCCAGAATAAAAGCTGCGCCCTTTTTTATGTATTTGGCAAAATCGTTCAAATGAAAGTTTTATTGATAAAGAAGAGAATCAATTCATTTTATAAAGATATTTGGAGGTTTTTTATGCTAAAAGAGGCGACCTTACAGGATACAAAAGAAGCTGCACACCTTGCTTTACTGCTTTGGCCAGGTCACACATTAGAGGTATTTATTAAAGAAATGACACATCTTATTTCTCAGCCTGATGCAAAGATTTTTTTAGCTTATCATGACAGCGAAACAATTGGGTTTGCGCAATGCCAATTGCGATATGATTATGTTGAAGGGACGAGTTCAAGTCCGGTGGGATATTTAGAGGGGATTTATGTAAAAGAGGACTTTCGTGAACAAGGCTTTGCTAAAAAATTAGTAAATGCTTGTGAGAATTGGGCTAAGAAAAAAGGTTGTCATGAATTTGCTAGTGATTGTGAATTAGAAAATGAGGAAAGTTTAGCAATGCATCTTAAATTAGGATTTAATGAAGTAAATCGTATTATTTGTTTTAAAAAAGATTTATAAGGAATGACGCAATAAAGATTCGCTAATATTGAACAAGCATAACGAATAGAATCTTCTGCAATCAGGCGCTATCCTTGAACAAGAATTAGCGCTCATTTTCCCTTTAAGGCCAGATTGTGGAGCAACACAATTATGGTATTATGCTAAAATTAGGAAGATATTTTGAAAAAATGTACTTAAACAGGCAGTTTCATTAAATAGGGATTTTTCTAAAGTAAGAACCGAAATATTAAAACCATCTATTAAATTCAAAACAATAGATGGTTTTGTGCAGTTTATTTTATAGGTTGGCAACATAAACTGCCTTCACCTTTTTCAAGAGCAGACTTTAAGCTACTTAGAACACCCAACCAAGCCATTTGATGCCAGTCAAATGCTTCTTTCCAATTATCATCTTCTTTAAATCCAGTATGTTCAACAATTACTTTTGTAGAATCGGTATCAACTGGTTTAAAACTAACATTAACAGTTGTTAATTCATTTTCATTATTCATTATAGTTTCAAATTGATCTGGGCCTTTCCAAGTGAATCGTAACTCTTTTTCATCAACAAGTTTAATAATCTTGCAACCTTTTGTATTCATACCAGTTTTATTTCCAGGAATAAAATAAAGTTCATAGGACCCACCTTCCATAGCTTCAACTACTGTTTCAGGTGCGAACCATTCAGAAACTCGTTCAGATATTGTCCAAGCGTACCAAACTAAATGTAGGGGGCATTAATGGTAACCTCATTAGTAATGGTTCTATTATTTGAAGTGGTTGTCAAACCAAATCCTCCTTTTGGAATTATTTTTATTTGTAGAATATCATTAATAGCTATTTAAATAAAGAATCTTCTGATTTATTCAAAAGAAGAGATTGTACTTAAACTATTTGGCAGTTGTGCGGCCGAGC
>NZ_JBALOW010000034.1:29845-41586 GCF_036965085.1 Bacillus sp. JJ1532 | reverse complement strand
TTCTTCAATAATCGGGCGCTTTTCTGAAATAAGGAAAGCGTCTTTCTTCATGAAAAGGGCCATTTATGGAACAAGACTTTAAACAAAACTAGATATCTATGTGAGATTGTGAAGAAATGTACTTAACCTAAATGGCGGGTTACTTCAATAGGAGTACCTCTAGAAGAATGGTTAGAAAATTCACATTTTACAACTTTTACCTTACTTTAAATGGTATATTTAATATATATAAGGAAAAGGGTGAGTAAATGGGAGCCTGGAAGAATCCTATTCTTTTAATATCAGGAATTGGAATTTCATATTTAGGGAACTGGATTTATTTGATTGCACTTAATATTTCAATTCTGAATTTGACTGGATCTGCTGCTGCTGTCGCAGGACTTTATATTATTAGACCTATCGCCATCTTGGTCACTAATACTTGGTCTGGAAGTGTTATTGATCGAGTAAACAAAAGAAAACTGATGATATTTATTGATATTATACGAGGGTTATTGGTGCTTTTAATTCCTTTTATCGGAAACCTATGGATTATTTATATGATTCTACTGTTGATAAATATGGTAGGAGCATTCTTTGGACCAAGTTCATCAGTATATATAACAAAATTAGTTCCATCTGAAAATCGAAAAAGATTTAATTCAATTATGAGCATGACAAGCTCAGGTGCTTTTCTGTTAGGTCCAGCAATCGCTTGAATCTTGATTATGTATGTAGGTACTGAACTATGTATCATCATTAATGCCATTACTTTTATTATTTGTGCGTTCTTCATTTATCTTCTTCCTAACGTTGATGAGAATATTAATAATGTTCGAGACCCAATACGTTTGCGAACTATTTTTGAAGATTGGAAGGTAGTTAGAGAGTTTGCCATGAAAGCTAAATTTTTCATTTTAGTTTACTTATTATTTCAAGGTGCAATGTTAATTGGGTTTGCTTTAGATTCACAAGAGGTAACATTTATTAAAAAAAACCTTCAGTTATCAGATCGAGATTACGGACTTATTGTAAGCATAACTGGTGGTGGTGCTTTAGTTGGTGCGTTTATGTCTGCACTGGTAGCGAAGAAGGTCCAATTAAAAATATATCTAGGAGCTGGGATGTTCTTAACATCAATTGGTTATGTCTTCTTTTATTCTTCATATAACTTTGTAACAGCAACGATTGCATTTGTATTTTTAGGTTTCTTTATGGCATTTGCTAATGCAGGTTACGCAACTTTTTTCCAAAACAATGTACCAGTTAATATTATGGGGAGGTTCGGAAGTATAGCTGATATGTTACAAGGAATGATCCAAATTGGATTTACACTCATTTTAGGCTTTTTCTCTGAATGTTTCTCTTTACAATTCGTATGTATTATATTTTCTGTGGCTGGGACATTACTTGCATTTGTTCTCTTTACGACTATATTAATGCCATCTAAAGCAAATTATTTTAGTGAGAATGCAAAGGTAGTTAATGGATAAGTAAGAAAATGGAGTGATCTTATGGAAAGAAAATATAATGATTTAATAGGAGATATTCTAGATGGAACTGGAGAGAAAGATAACTATAAGCTAGAGTTCAATAAGTGCGAGCCATCTTCAGCAGCCACTGATCTTCAACAATCGGGCGCCATTCTTGAAGAAGGTGTTCTTTTGTATCGGACCATTTTCTTCAATAACATTTGATAAAGAAATATCTTCATCAGAAATGAGAGTTATACTATTTGCTATTTCATGATATGTCTGTTATTCTTAAGAAGAATTATTTTTGTTCTTTTTTCAGATTGAGAATAGATTTTGTTTTTCGTCTAAGGTATTTGAGCAAGGATAGTAACACAATGTGTGGAGATCCACACGAGGAGGCAACAATTATGGAACAAGGTAAAGTTAAGTGGTTTAATGCAGAAAAAGGTTTTGGATTTATCGAGCGTGAAGCAGGAGAAGACGTATTCGTACATTTCTCAGCAATCCAAAGCGAAGGTTTCAAATCTTTAGACGAAGGTCAAAGTGTAACGTTTGAAATTGAACAAGGACAACGTGGCCCACAAGCTACAAACGTTCAAAAAGCTTAATAATAGCAGATGGCAGACCCTAAATGAAGGGTCTGTTTTTTTATTTGCTTAAATTGCTTTTATCTGTATTAAGGGACAGTAGGAGTGCCAATTCAAGATAATATACGGAACAAGAGACTTTATCAACAAAATGAAAGCCCTATTCAATAAATGAATAGGGCTTGTGCAACAATCATGAAACACAATCAGTAATAGTACAAATGGTAGACTAAGTATAGCACACTGTAGTAGTAATCCCTAATTTAACATTTTTATGGGTATTTTTCCTTCTACAATTAAGATTAAGATCATGTTCTAGTTATTCCATTATAGGGCGCGATTGCGAAAAAAAGTAAAAGGGATGATACATATTAGATATGATCATTTGTATTTCACCTAATTTTTTATGACTTTTTACGATTTAGGTCTTGATAACATACGCTAAGACATTATTGGGTAGATAAAACCCTGATTTCCTTTCACTAAAATAAAATTCCCCCTTTCTGTAGATTAACTATACCAAAAAGGGGGTGAGGTCAGGGATATTAGTAATTAGATTTTGGGTCAAATATTTTCTATGTTTTTTGAGTATGAAAGAAAGTTTTTCTCGTTTAACCAAAAAACGGTCGTTTATGGTGAGATGAACTACTCGTAGTATTTTATGTGATGTACCATTATTTGAGATGTAAAAAAAGATAGAACAGCGGTATCATGAATTTGCCAAATTCTTTGTATCTTTTGTCCCAAATGGAAGCATCTCATATATTTTTTCAGCAAGTGCTTGTGGAGACTCCTTTGCCCCTCTTTTAATCCAATCGGTAACAATATTAAAGATACCACCTGCTAAAAACAGGATTTGCATTCTGCTCATGTCATGATTCCGCGTAATATCCGCTTGAAAGACCTTTTCCATTGCATAATTCAAATAATCAAGCAGCATACTAGATATATTTGAACCAATTAACTTTCCTGAGGGCTTCTGTGCAGACATATAGCCCTCTATGATATATTCAATAATTAGCTGCATACTATCATATGGATCTAAACTTTCAACCTCTTTCAAAAATTGTTGAACAATTTCATCCACAGATGCTTGCACGACGTCGTAAACGTTACGGTAGTATTTGTAGAATGTGACTCTGGCAACTCCAGCCTTTTTGCAAATAGCTGTTACAGTTATATCTTGCAGTTTATGTTCATGCAACAGTGCGCTCAAAGCCTCCATAATGTATCTCTGAGAGTGTATACTGTCTTCTCTTGACTTCCTCAAAGCTAACACATCCCTTCATTCTGTTCGTTTTATGTGCAAATCATCACATAGTTCTTGAAATATGGAAATTCCCAGTTATACTTACACATGTAAGTACAATTGTTAGTATGATGATAATGCCATTGTATAAAAGGGCATTATTGCTGTCAATGTGTACCATTTTCTTTGTTTCCTTTTGGCGATTTGCCGCCATTCTGCAAGCTATAAATAGGGAGGGATATTCTATGAATTTATCATATACTTATTAATCTTTTTAAATGAATAATATGTGGTTTTGATGTTTGTGAATTTCTAGATTACAACGTAAGAACAAGACAAATTTTCAATAAGAATAGGGTGAGATTCAATTGGCAAAATATCTGTATAAGTTAGGACATTGGGCAGTAAATCATAGGAAAAAGGTTGTATTAAGTGCGCTCGCAATTCTTATTGCATTAGTGCTTTTTGCAGGCAACATGGGTTCCTCCTTCAGGGATGAGCTGAGCATTCCGAATACACCGGCAGATAAAGCAGGAAAATTAATTGAAAAAGAGTTTAAAGTGATGCAACCAGCAGGTGCCCAAGTAAAAGTGGTATTTCAAGCACCAAAAAACGAAACCTTGGAGTCAGCGGAAGTACAACAGAAAATTGCGGAAGTTCTAGATGAGATTATAAAAGATTCAGCTGTTGATTCTTTGGCAACACCTATGCAGTTGCAGAACCTCAGTAATGATAGGACAATCGGATATGCAGTCGTTACGTACAAAGTGAAAGCGGAAAAGGTCACAAAAGCTTCTAAGGATAAGATTTTAGATAGTATTGAAACAACAAGGGATGCCGGCATTCAAACGGAATTATCAGGAGGCGATATCCAATTTTCTGACTCAGAGACTTCAGGTATGACTGAAATTGTTGGAGTACTTGTTGCCTTCGTAGTCTTGGCATTTACTTTTGTGTCTTTTCTAGCAGCTGGATTGCCGATTCTCACTGCGATAATTGGATTAGCGATTGGAATGCTAGGAATCATGATTGGGACCAATTATGTGGAAATCCAATCTGTTTCCTTATCATTAGCTGCCATGCTGGGACTCGCAGTGGGCATTGACTATGCGCTCTTCATTATCAATCGCTTTAGACAGCAGCTTGCACAAGGAGATTCTATTCCAGAATCTGTTGCCATCGCAACGGGAACAGCGGGAAGTGCCGTAATCTTTGCAGGATTAACTGTTATTATTGGTCTTTTGGGATTGGCTGTTACAAAGATTCCATTCCTGACAGCGATGGGCGTATCCGCTGCCTTTACTGTGCTCGCAGCTGTGTTGGTTTCCGTCGTCATATTACCAGCCATATTAGGACTTGTCGGTCATAAGATTGCCCCATCTAAACAAAATCGATTCTTACAAAAGATGACTGGGGCAGGTAAGAAACACGCTGGTTCAAATAAATGGGGGGAATTTGTCATAAGACGTCCTCTAATTGTTACGATTTTCGCTACCGGACTACTTGCAGTGATTACGATTCCATTTTTCCATATGAACCTTGGCCTGCCTTCGGATGGAACAACAAAGTCCACAGAAACGACTGAAAGAAGAGCATATGATTTATTGACGGAAGCATATGGAGAAGGATTTCATGCCTCTTTAGTGGTAGTGGCAAAATCAGAGGAAGTAGCAGCTGAAACGCAAAATGCTATGAACACCATTGCAAAAGAAGTGGGTAACCTATCTAACGTGAAAAGTGTGACACCAGTAATCCCTGGGCCTTCTGGAAAGATTTATATGATTTCCGTCACACCAAAAACAGGACCAGACGATACAAAGACGAAGGACTTGGTAAAAGCAATCCGGGATAAAACGAACCAGACCGAGAAAGAATATGGAATTGAACTAATGGTAACGGGCACAGCAGCGATGAATATTGATATTGCGCAGAAGCTGAGTGATGCCTTGCCGGTTTTCGCTTCCATTATTGTGGGACTTGCATATGTACTCTTAGTTCTAGTGTTTAGGTCTCTGCTCATTCCATTAAAAGCAGTTTTAGGGTTCCTACTTTCTCTTGGTGCTACGTTGGGAGCCGTGGTATTTTTCGTGCAGGATGGGCATTTCCAAAATATATTTGGTTTCCCTGCTGCCGGTCCGATCTTAGCCTTCTTGCCTGTCATTCTGATTGGCATTCTGTTCGGACTCGCCATGGACTACGAGGTGTTCCTAGTGAGCAAAATGCGGGAGGTCTATACGCATACAGGCGATCCGAAGAGAGCTATTTTAGATGGAATGCTTGAGAGCGGTAGAGTCGTAGTCGCAGCAGGATTAATTATGATTGCTGTATTTATTGGATTCATGTTGGCACCTGATACCATCATTAAATCCATAGGTATGGCTCTTACATTCGGTGTTTTCTTTGACGCATTCGTCGTGAGAATGACAATCGTACCTGCAGTTATGACTCTTATGGGTAAGTCAGCCTGGTACTTGCCAAAATGGCTAGATAAAGTTTTGCCTAACATTGATGTTGAAGGAGAAAGCATTATACAACGCATGGAAAACAAAAGTGAAAAAAAATATATAAACAGAACAGTTAAAGTTAATTCATAGTTGTATTCAGTTAAAAACCGCTTCCCTATAATATTAAAGGGTTCCGTTCTGAGATGCTTTTGTAGTTTTATAAAAAAGATTGATCATTTAAAACAAAGTTCGATTATAAAATCCTGTGTTGATATTATCTTAGGGTCATAATGCTTTAGTATATGAAAATAAAAGGACCGCACATATTATACATATCAAATATGTGCGGTCCTTTGTGGCTTTGAAAAAAATTTCTATCATTTATAAAAAAGTATGATTGTTCATAATGGATTTTTTGTTCCGCAATCGGGCCAGATTGTTGAATAAGAAAAAATGGAAAATGTGAAAAAATGAACTTAACCTATAGGGCAGTTTAAAAAATATAATTTATCAAAGGAGACAGAAGATTTTTAAACTTCCGTCTCTATTGGTAACAAAGGATTACTTTCGTATCCAGATAAGACAATATTTGTTGAGGGCGTCCCATATGACATAGCTTCATCGATAAACTCTTCTAAAGTTTCAATAGAGGCTGTCGCTACTTTTACAATATAACTGATTTCGCCAGCTACTCTGTAGCATTCAAGTACATCAGGATGTGAATGGCAAAATTGAGAGAGATTTTTGCAATCAGATGTTTTAAAAAGAATTAATGCAACAATTGATCGATTAAGGGATTTTAAATTTACTTTTGCATGATAACCTTCAATAACATTCTGTTCCTCTAGCTTTTTAACTCGTTCAGCGACAGCTGGTGCTGATAAATGTACATAAGAAGCAAGCTCTTTTATTGGGGTTTTTGCATTTAATTGAAGATGTTTTATAATTTCATAATCAATAGTGTCCATATAAACCTACCTTTTTTTATAAAGAATTATATAATTCTTAAAAGAAAAAAGTAAGTATATCATAGAAATACTTTTTTAAATGTATGTAATGTTTGCCTCTCGTTTAATAAACTATTATTAAGGGAGGGATTTTTTTGGCAAAAATATTATTATTGTTAGCAAATGGATTTGAGGCTGTAGAAGCAAGTGTTTTTACTGATGTACTAGGTTGGAATAGATGGGAAGGGGATGGTTCAACCGAAGTCGTTACGGCAGGTATTCGCCCTCAGCTACAATGTACTTGGAATTTCCTTGTAACACCTGAATGGCAGTTAGAAGACCTTAATCTAAATGAATTCGATGCTTTGGCAATTCCAGGGGGATTTGAAGAAGCAGGGTTTTATGAAGATGCTTTTAGTCAAAGTTTCCAACAAGTGATTCAATATTTCGATGCACATAATAAACCAATTGCATCCGTTTGTGTTGCTTCTTTAATGATTGCGCATAGTGGCGTATTAAAGAATCGAAAGGCGACGACTTACAATCATCCTACGAGCAAGCGTTTAGCACAGTTAGAGCAATATGGTGTTCAAATAACTAATGAACGAATTGTATGTGATGAAAATATTATTACTTCATCTAATCCAGGTACGGCATTTGAAGTGTCTTTTAAATTACTTGAAATGTTAACTTCACCTGAAAATACTGATAAAGTAAAGGATTTAATGGGCTTTAAATAAGCTAATAGTAGATGAAAAAGTGCTTAGTTAGCTCACTTAATCATTTGGAGAGGAGACCATATAAAAATGATTAAACAAAATGAAATACTAAGTTTTAGCATAACGAAGGTTTCAAAATGTATTCAAAATGGTGAGATATCACCTGTGGAATTAGTTGAGAACTTATTAAATCATCTTGATCAAGTTGACCCAATATTAAATTCATTCATAACGGTAAATCGTGAAGAGGCTATAAAAGAAGCGATTGAAATGGAGAATGAAATAAAACAAGGAAATTACAAGGGACCCCTTCATGGAATTCCAATCGGGATAAAAGATAATATTAATACAAAAGGTATGAAAACTACTTCTGGTTCCGAAATATATAAAGATTATATTCCAGAAAAAGATGCTTTTGTAATTGAACGTTTAAAAGAAGCAGGCGCGGTAATCTTTGGAAAGCATAATACACACGAAGTAGCCTTAGGTACAACGGGAGATCGATCCCACTATGGGGCAGTAAAAAATCCGTACAATACCACTAGAATGACTGGAGGATCAAGTAGTGGCTCAGCTGCAGCGGTAGCGGCGTGTCTTAGTTATGGAGCAATTGGCACAGATGCTGGAGGTTCTATCCGTTTACCGGCTTCTTTCTGTGGAATCGTTGGGATGAAGCCTACATATGGTACTGTAAGTAAGCGTGGTATGTATCCGATATCATGGATTCAGGATCATGTCGGGCCTATGACAAGAACAGTCCATGATAATGCATTAATATTAAATGCCATTTCCGGATTTGATTCAGAAGATCCTGATGCTATCTACCGTAAACCTGAAGATTTTACTAGATTAATTGGTAAAGATATTAAGGGGACATCTATAGGAGTTCCGAGTAATTTTTATTTTGAGGATTTAAATGAAGAAATATCTAAAAAAGTAGAAGAAGCGATAACAATTCTAGAAGCATTAGGAGTAAGGATAACTCGAGTTGCACTTCCGAATATAGAGAAGTTTTTAGATGCACAGCGTGTTATTCTTTCTAGTGATGCATATGCAATTAATAGGGAGGGTTTGGAGGGCTTTCCAGATCTTTGGGATGATGAAGTGAAGGAAAGATTGCTAACAGGACGTTATATAAGAGGATTTGAATATGCAACCGCATTACAAACTCGAAAGTTAGCGAAAAAGGAATTCAATGATGTTTTCGAAAAAGTCGATGTTATCCTAACTCCTACAACATCTATTTTACCTCCTCGTATTAATGAGAGGTTTATTGGAAATGATCAAAATGCTATTGTTGTTCGGCAAATAATCTCAAAACAAACTTCTCCAACAAATTTGAACGGTTTTCCAAGCTTAGCGTTACCTTGTGATTTTTCAAGTGAGGGCTTACCAATTGGAATCCAATTTATAGGTAAGGAATGGGAAGAAGCAAAACTGTATCAATTTGGTTATGCCTTGGAACAAGAGTTGTCATTAACAACAGCAAAACTAAATATAAATCATTTGCCCTAAACGATTGAGGGTTTGAAAAATAATAAAAAACAAATTAAAGAAATTGGTCCTACTTGGAAAAATAGATTGGCAATCAATGGAACGTTATTCCTTCTTTTGCGAATTCTGTATAAAACAACATACTTACAAATAAGGCATAATATCTTTTATTAAGTATGGGAAGGGTGATTTGTATGGCATCTTTAAAGGTTGCTTCAATTTGGAGATATCCCGTTAAGTCGATGATGGGGGAGGAATTAAACACATGTGAGATTGCGGAAAAGGGGTTATTAGGGGATAGAGCTTATGGAGTCATTGATAATGAAACTGGTAAACTTGCTAATGCTAAAAATCCTAAAAAATGGCCAAACATGTTTCAGTATCGGGCAGCGTTTGTTGAACCCACAGAGGAGAATGCTGCAGTTCCTCCGGTAAGAATTACTTTTCCGGATGGTCGTTCGATTATTAGTACAGACGAAGAAAGAAATGAATTGCTTTCAAACAGCTTGAATCGAAACGTTCATTTGTCAACTCCATCCGCAAAAGATGTACAGTTTGAAGGATATATTCCTGAATATATCGAGGAACTTGCCAACAAAGGCTCGATTTTTACAAGAACTTCACCAAAAGACACGTTTTTTGATATTGATATGGTACATATTATTACAACCTCAACTATTAATTACTTAAGGAAACTGGCACCGGAAAGCAGAATTGAGGCACGACGGTTCAGGCCTAATATTATTATTGAAGTTCCAGATACGGAAGCATTTATAGAAAATGATTGGGTGGGTAAAACCTTAACCATTGGTAGTGTACAGCTCAAAATTTCTCAAGAAACAAAGAGATGTGTCATGACAACATTATCTCAAGGAGACCTTCCAAAAGATCCAAATGTACTAAGATCTATTGTGAAAAATAATGCTGGAAGCTTTGGAGTTTATGCTACCGTAGTGAAACCTGGGAAGGTAAGCATCGGAGACAGAATTGAGATTGAGTGAAATACCAAACATGGGGACGGTCCTTGTGTTTACCTAATATTTCCAATATAAAGACTCTGATATTTGTATGGATTTTAAAATGTTACAATTCAAAGGGTGCTTTAATAATAGAAGAATTAATTTATTTTTAAGATGGGGATCATGTTTTAGTTATTCCATTAAAGGGCGCAATTCTTGAAGAGGAATTGTGCTTTTTTCAGTAATCGGGCCATTTAATGGAAGAAGGAATATCAATGACAATTGAATACTTATGGTAATGATAGATAAAGTAAGCGAGTTGCGTATTGTGAGAGGGGTGGGTAATTTGTATTTATACCATATGGTAATAGGTGAAAAAGATAGCGATATATATGTAAGCCCACAAAAACCTATACATAGCTCCTTATCTAGCTAACAATAAAAAGTAATGTGTCACATGTTAAAAAATGATTTAGAACAAGCAAGAAGCCCTTCAGAGTAAAATCTGAAGGGCTTCTCAACATATATGAATCTACTTAAACCTGAAATTGAATATCTGAAGGGGCATTGTTGTTTTATTCAAGTTTAGTGAGGAGCTTTTGTTTGCAGTAGCTTTATCCCCATGCCGATAAAAATCATTCCTGTAATTTTGTTTAAAACCGTTCCTATCTTTTGGTTTCCTCTTAGTTTTTTTGTAACGTAGGAAGAAAAATAAGCAATAAATAGACACCATAACAACCCAGTGATAGTAAAGGTCAGTCCCAGAATGATAAATGGGATCGGTCCCGAATCCTTTGTATCTATAAATTGAGGAAGAAACGCAATAAAAAACAAAGAAACTTTTGGATTCGTAAGACTTGTCAAAAGCCCTTGCACGTATATTTTCCTTATGTTTAGCTTGTTGGTTGCAGCAGCCTGAAAAGCTAAATTTGTTTTATCAATCAACATTCTAATCCCTAAATACACTAAATAAATAACACCAACAATTTTGATGATATTAAATAAGAGAACAGATTTTACAAGTATGATTGATAAACCAAAAGCAACGAACAACGTGTGAGTCAAAGAACCAGTAATAATACCTAAAACAGAATAAACACCTGCTTTTCGGCCTTGTGACATACTTCTCCCGACTATATACATTGTGTCTGCACCAGGAATTAAGTTTAGTAAAATTCCTGTTAATAAAAATACCTCATAATTAATAACTCCATACATATTAAGCACCTCTCTCTATTTTTGGGGTGCCCTTATCGATATTACAGCATGCTGTATGAAAACAAAAGTATTTTTTCATCTTTGTTCGTAAATATTTCTTCTATCCTTAACTACCGATAAAGTGCATTATGGCTCAGTAACAGCGTTGCACAGTCAGTGGCAAAATATTGTTTATAAGTAGGGTATTATCATAAGGATTTAAACAAAATTTGCTTGTATCATCACTTAATACGTACATTAGAGTATTGGTTTTACAGTAACAAAACTGTTCATTTTCGTTACAGCCAATTACCTAATTCCCTTGTAAATTAAGTATTTAGCGTTCATTAAATTGCTTATTGTGGTCTATAGCAGCTTGGCTGGTAGCAGGCCTACTTTTTGAATAAACCACATGCACAACGTTATTAAATCTTTAGCTTGGTACTACTCGTTCTTTAACCTACCTTTTTGGTCAGCTGTTGGAGAGCTTGTAGAGACAAAGATCGTTGTAATACCTGTGAAAAGAGAGTAAGTTCGTTTGAAACCTCACGACACATAAAAAACGTCATACTTTCCATTATATTACAGAAGAAATATCGTTTTTTCGTTTTGGGGGTAATGATTTGCCTTAGCTTGATGGGGATGGGGTTTAGCCCATATTTTGGTTATTCCATTAAAGGGCGCTTTTCTG
>NZ_JBALOW010000034.1:0-29810 GCF_036965085.1 Bacillus sp. JJ1532 | reverse complement strand
GCGTCTTTCTTCATGAAAAGGGACATTTAATGGAATAAGAAGGGAATTACTACAATTTGTCGAAAAAAGTAAGTATCTCAATGAATTCTAATTAAATCCAAAAACACAATTATCTAAGTATTATTATATTCTGGAGGGGATATTGTGAATATAAACATTGAAAGAGCAAGGATAAATGAGGCTGAAATATTAGTGAAAATATACCGAGACGCTTATTCAGAAAACGAAAATTTAGGGTTTCCAGCAAGTGCTTTGTGAGTGAGTATTAATGAGGTAGAAGAATGGATAAAAAGTACAATTTTATTAACTGTCAGAATACAAAGTGATCTCTTTTGACCTTCGTGGTCATGGTGATTCTGAAAAACCTGAACATGTTGATTATACAATAGAAAAATTTTCCGAAGATTTAAGAAAATTAATGGAATCCCTTAATATAACATCAGCAGTACTTGTTGGTCTTTCAATGGGAGGAGCTATAGTTCAACGTTTTGCTTTAGACCATCCTAATTTGGTTCGCGCGCTTATATTAGTGGGTACTACAGCTTATGGTTTAGGACCTATGGTTCAAGCTAAGAATGTAATAAATAGAATCGATGAAATTGGTATTGAAGAAGCCAGTAAAGAAGTTATTAGGCATAGTTTTTCTTCTACCACTTCACAAAGTGTAGTAAAATGGGCTGAAAATGAAGTAATTAAAACTCCTAAACATGTAGCAAAACAGGCAATACGCTCCTTAGATAGCTTTGATGTCCGTCAAGAAATACACTCTTTAAATATTCCTACTATGATTATAGTTGGAGAAGAAGATGACATTACTCCAGTTAAAGAATCTGAATATCTTTATGACAATATTAAGGGCTCTGAATTATACATTATTTCAAAAGCTGCACATTTCCCTATGTTGGAACAACCATTTGAATTTAATAGTCATATGTTAAAATTCTTATCAGGTTTGCCTGTATTTGAATTACATTAATTCATATTCTCGTAATTTTTTATATAATTGACTTCGATCAATACCTAGTAACTTGGCTGCACGTGTTTTATTTCCATTCGTTTGATTTAGGGCCGTTTGAATAGTGGCGTATTCGACGGCCTTAACATTTTCATTTAGGTTTAAGTTTGTATTATGATTGCTAATATTAGATAGTTTACTTAGTTCTGGTAAGTGTTCTAATTTCAATTGATTACCAGTTACAAAATGAACTGCATGCTCTATAACATTTCTTAATTCACGGATATTACCTGGCCAACTATACTTCTTTAAATAATCCATTAGTTCATCAGTCAAGTATAGTTCACCTAAACCTAATTCACTACGAAGAGTTAATAAAAAATGATTAATCAATTCAGGTAAATCGTCTGTTCTCTCCCTTAAGGAAGGTACTTTAACTGTAAAGATATTAATTCTATAATAAAGATCCTGTCTAAATTGGTTTTCAATTACATGTTTATGTAAATTACGATGCGTGGCACATATTACACGTACATCAACTGGAATGGGTTTTGTTCCTCCCACTCTCACTATTTCCTTTTCTTGCAAAACTCTGAGTAAAGATGATTGCATTGGTAGAGGCATATCTCCAATTTCGTCAAGAAATAATGTTCCGGAATTGGCCAATTCGACTTTACCTATTTGGCCTTTTTGGCGAGCTCCAGTAAATGCTCCACCTTCGTAACCAAATAATTCAGCTTCAAGCAATTCTCTTGGAATTGCGGAACAGTTAATACGTACAAAAGGATTGGATGATCGATTCGATAGAGTATGTATTGAATGAGCTATAAGCTCTTTTCCGGTACCACTTTCACCATAAATCAATACTGAGGAGTTTGATTGCGAAATACGTTTTATCTGCTTTTTTAATTCTTCAATTTGTTTACTCGATCCAATAATATCCTTTAAGTTGTACTTTGCTTTCCAATAGTTATTTATACTAGGTTCTAACTCTATATTAAATAGTTTACGTGCTAGGTCTAATACCTGACTAGTTTCGTTAAAAATAGCAAAGCCTACAGCCCCAACTACTACATCTCCAGATTTGATAGGTAACTGTTTAATTACTAATTTTCTTCCCCTTACCACAAGCTCATCAATTAGAGGTTTTCCGTTTTTTGCCACTAAATGCAGTTTTGTATGGGGAGAGATTAATTCAGTTACATGTTGACCTAGTGCAAATTCACGGTTAACTCCTAAAATTTCGCAATAAGTATGGTTAATATAAATAACAAAACCATTTTTATCAATAGCAACAACACAGTCAGATAACTGGTCTAGTATTTTTTCAAATAAATCTATATTGTATAAAAAGTAATCAGACGTACTAATGATTTATCCCTCCACAGGATTAGTTTAAAGCCTTGTGTTAAAGTGATATTGTAAAAAAATTCGAATATGCATTTTTCTTAGCTGCAGTAATCCAACCGTCACTGTCATTACAATGAAACCAAGCGTGATACTTTGACTGTTCGATGTTTTTTTTATTTCCCATAAAAAATTACCCTTTATGGGTACACTGATAGTTATGAGAAACCCCTGCGCTCGCCAAAGTTTAGGGGTTTTTCTATGTTGTTATTTTATCAGACTTCGGCAGTAAGTGACAGAATTGTTTAAATTGCAAGTTTCATTGACTCGATATGTACTGTACGGTCTTAACAGCACACAAAGGTGTAGCGTTAGGAAAATGCGGATTATTAAGGGAATTTTAATGAGGACTTGTTGCATCATATGTCTCCTTAAGGCTGGGAGCATTTTAATTTACTGGGGGAATATCATTCTAATTCGGAGAAAAAGCTCTCGTTAGAGTCTTTAAGACCATTAAGAGTTCTTAACGTGTTAAAATCGGTGTAATCGTCTTGAAAATATGCTTAACGTTGTAAATTCACATTTTCCTAGGGTTTGGCCTTCTGTGAGGGCAGACTATGCCGTATTTCCTCATAATTCTTTGAATCTTTTTTCGACTAAATATCAGGTTTATTTTCATTCTCCAAAATCATTTTTATGGACCGCGACCCTCTTATAACCACGACGACTTTAAAATAACCTCTTTGGCTTCTAAGTCCAATTGTTCTCTTGCTACGCGGCTATTGGATGCCTTTAGGTGGCTATAATATCCAGAACGAGAGACCCCTAGAAGGTCACAAAAATACCTTGTCATTCGCTTAAATTGATTTTGTTCAATGGTCTCATAAATCAACTGATACACTCTACTAGGATCTAGATTTTCGCTTGCGTTTAGCAGCCTCCTTTCTGTCACTTCTAGCTTTTTTAATAGCTCTACTTGTCCCTCCGGTAGCTTAATTCTTACTTACTGCCTTTCAATTACTTCGGCTGGTGTAAGGTTCCGTTTTAATGGTCTACCAGAACTTGTTTTCCTCGAATCGTTCAAACCAATTAACCCGCTCTTCTCGTACACCTTCTTCCACCTGTGAGCTGACTGTTCAATCAGCTTCAACCCAATAACATCGATATCAAAGCCGTTCTCTATAAAAATTTGACGTGGAAGTTTGCCTGCCAGATATTCATCCATAAATTTATTTTTAAAAGAATCCGAATATGTTATGGATTTTCATTCTTTGTGGTGAAGCGCTGATTTTTGCGCTTCATGGATGGTTATAGGGGCTTCAGCATAAGAATCCAAATTTAAAAATCGGTTCCTAAACGTTGTAAGGAACCGATTTTTCTATGTTCTAATTTACTTAACGTTGTAAATCCGCATTTATCTTAACTTAACCACTAAATATGCGTTAAGTAATCACGTTGAAAAACTGTCATTAGAATAATTTTTTAATATAGGAAATTAACAATGATACTGTTTTTATTATTCAACATTATATTAATATCTGGATAATCTATAAAAAACATTGCTTACAATTTCAATCTAGTACTTTTTGTTCCTTCATTTAGCTTTTCAATTAAATTTAATCTAGCTTTAACTTGTTCCTCTAGAGAAGCTGCTAAAGAAGCAGAAATAGAATTTACAAGAGCTAAAGCAGAGACGTTAGAATTGTGGAAGTTGACACTCTCATACTTACTCAACAAATATGTCTCAGCGTATTGTATCAACGGAGAGACCATACTATCAGTAATTACAACTACTTTAATTCCTTGTTTCTGCGCAAGTTCAGTAAATTCCACCGTTTCTAGATGATACCTAGGGAAGCTTATGCTAATTAATACATCACGTTCACTCATACGCAGTAAATATTCCATATGCATACGCTCTATTGTATTAACAAGCGTTACATTACCTAAAATAGGCTCTAAGACAGCGTGCATATAAGATGCAATTGAATAAGAGCTGCGGTGCCCGATTATATAAATATTTCTAGAATCCCGCAGTAATTTAACTACTGACTCCATCATATTCTGACTGTTCAACTGCATTGTTTCCTGTAAACTTGATAAATCTTTTTGAAAGGATTTTACAAATACATCATTTTTTTCTTGGCTAATCCCTGATGTTAGACGAAAAGCAGGACTTAATTTATGCTGTAGATTTTCTCTCAACTTTTTTTGTAGATCCGGATATCCTTGAAACCCCAGTTCAGTAGCAAATCTAGTAAGAGAAGATGGACTTACTCCTATTTGCGAGGCTAATCGATCAATTGTTAAGAAGGAAGTTGCATCTTCATTTTTCAAAAAATAATCAGCAATTTTGCGTTGAGTATCTGTCAAATTATTATATTGTTCCTTAATCAAATCTGGTAAAGATATGGCTTTCTCCATCAAATTAAGCTCCCATCATTTTTTTCCCTACATGATTGTGATTTATATAGTATAGCATACCTCTGGAAACCATATTTCCATCTAATCAACAACTCATGCCCATAAAGATTTTCTAATAAAATAAATCCATTATGTCACTTGAAGATTTCAAGCTCTGATATCTGCAACGCTTACATATTACGACCAATAAAAACAATTTTTAAAGAAAATCTATAATAATTATTTTAGCAGGCAATCACTTTTTTACTAATCTAATTACTTTTTATTTTAAGAGTTATTTAAAAATTGAGTTTACAAAAATAATTAAAGCTGATATTATCGTTTTTAAGTTAAGAAAAAATTTTTTCAGGAGGTGTTTGTTTTGAAAATAAATTTTGAATCTAGTTTACTGAGAGGGGATATTCGAAAATGAGTGTAGGTAATCGAGTATTTTTAAAAAGAGAATTGCCAGATCTTAACCTTGTAGAACAATTTAAATCTATTCCAGCTGCAAACGTTGCTGACTGTATGGAGCGATTAAGTGCTCTCAGCTCAGAAATTAAATTAATGTCCAAGCCTAAAGAAAAAGTTATGGCTGGTGTAGCACTTACTGTAAAAGCACGTCCTGGTGATAATCTTTTACTACATAAAGCATTAAATATAGCTGGTGAAGGTGATATAATCATCGTTTCGAACGAGGGAGATCGCACTCAGGCACTTTTAGGGGAAATTATGGCAACCTACGCAGCACATACAAAAAAAATTGCAGGCTTAGTTTTAGATGGCCCGATTCGTGATATTGATGTAATTTCACAAATGGATTTACCCATTTATGCAACAGGCACTACTCCGGGAGGCCCCTTTAAAGAAGGTCCAGGTGAGGTCAATGTCCCGATTGCTTGTGGAGGCATCCATGTCAGCCCTGGTGATATTATACTTGGCGACGCTGACGGTGTGGTTGTCATCCCAAGAAATGATGCTGCTACTATCTTAGAAGCTGCAAAGGTTCTATCTGCTAATGACCAAAAGAAAGTGCAAGCTGCAACTGATGGAACAGCAAAAAGAGGATGGGTAGACGAAAAGTTAAAGCAAAAAAACTGTGGAATTATTGATGATGTTTATAATTGATAATTAAAAAGCAAGCGTTTTATTTCCTAATATATTTAATGATTTAGTGTTTTTGAAAGGAGACTCATATGAAAAAATATATTTTTGATAAAAAATATCTCCCGCACCGAATGTTAGCCGGTTTCATTTTAGGTATTGTGTTCGGAGCTATATTTACTGACATATCATTAACAATAAAACCACTTGGTACTTTATTTATGGACTTAATCAAAATGCTAATTGTACCAGTTATTTTCTTCAGTGTAACAAGTGGTATTGCTGCAATCGGTGATGTTCACAAATTAAAACGAGTAGGGTCAAAGGTTGTTTTAGTTTATACAGTAATGACGATTTTTGCAGCTATCTTAGGTATTATTGTTGCAGCTATCATCCGGCCGGGTAAAGGATTCACTATGGAAGGTGCTTCAAATTTTGACGCATCTAACGTTACAACGCCAGACTTCCTTGCATTCTTCTTTGAAATGGTTCCTACCAACATAGTAGAAGCTATGTCTACAGGTAATGTAATGCAGATAATCTTCTTCTCATTTATTTTCGGTATTGCTTTAGTTTTACTTGGGGAAAAAGCTAATTTAGTTACAAAATTTGTGGATCAGAGTGCTAACGTAATTTATCGTATGCTTGATATTGTTATGATTTACGCTCCAATTGGTGTATTCGCTTTAATGGCAAATACTGTCGCTGAATACGGTTCACAATTATTCGGTGCAATGTTTAAATTCATTGCAGCTGTATGGATTGGTGACCTTTTTATATGGATTATTTTAAGTGTATTTGCAGCCTTATATTCAGGCGTAAAATACTCTTATTTATGCAAATCAATGCTCCCAATTTGGGCAAACACTATGGCAACAACTTCAAGTGCTGGTACAATTCCAATAACAATGGATGTTACAACTAAAAAGCTAGGAATTCCACACTCAATAGCATCTTTTTCGATTCCATTAGGTGCGACAATCAACCTTACAGGAGCAGCTTTATGGAAAACTGTACTTGCAGTATTCGTTGCTGATATGTACAGCATCAGCTTTACACCAGCACAATTCGTATTAATCGTTCTTATTTCTACGATTATGTCAATTGCTGCACCAGGTATTCCAGGAGGAGGTATCGTAACAGGTGCGATCTTCTTAAACCTATTAGGTCTTCCATTAGAACTTATGGGATTAATTGTAGGTATGTACCGATTACTGGATATGGCTAATACAACAGTAAACGTCTCTGGTGACGTACTTGGTACAATGATTGTTGCTAAAAACGAAAAATTATGGAATCCAAAGAAAATAGATTTCGATAAGGAGGCTCAATATGAAGCTAGCAAATAGAATGAGCAGGTTCTCCGGTTCACCTACATCTGCTTTAATTACAAAAGTAGCGGAATTAAGGAAAGAAGGCCGAGATATTATTTCATTAAACGTTGGAGAACCAGATTATCAAACGCCTGATAATATTAAAACTGCTGGAATTAAAGCTATTGTTGATGGTTTTACAAAGTATACGCCAGGCCCAGGCATTGTTGAACTTAGGCAGGAAATTTCTAAAAAATTATTAGAAGATAATGGTCTTGAATATAATCTAAATGAGATTTGTGTAACAGTAGGTGCAAAGCAGGCTATTTTTAACGCAATTATGGCTACATGCGATGAAGGGGATGAAGTTATCATCCCAGTTCCTTGCTGGGTAAGCTATGTTGATATGGTTAAAATCGCAAATGCAAAACCAATACTTGTTCCTGTTCAAGAAGAAAACGGATATGTTCTTGATATTGAAGCAATTAAAGCAGCCGTTACACCAAATACAAGGGCGATTATTATTTGTACTCCTAATAACCCTACTGGTGCTGTTTACAGTAAGGAAAGCTTAGAACAATTAGTCAATATTGCATGCGAAAACGACTTTTGGGTTATCACTGATGAAATCTATGAAAAGTTAATTTACGATGATAACAAGCATGTAAGCTGTGCCTCTGTCTCTAAAAAGGCATGGGAACATACAATTACAGTGAACGGCTTTTCAAAGGCTTATTCCATGACAGGCTGGAGGGTAGGTTATGCTGCTGGACCAAAGCAGGTAATTGATGCTATGAAGTCTTTACAAAGCCAAATGACATCCGCAACTAGCGGTATTTCTCAGAAAGCTGCTACAGTTGCACTAACTGGATCACAGCATGATATTGAAGTAATGGTTGAGGCGTTTAAAAAGCGCAGAGAATATGTTGTAAATAGACTAAACAGCATCAAGGGCTTATCATGCTCAACACCTGCTGGTGCATTCTATATTATGGTAGACGTTAGCTATTATTTAGGAAAAAAATATAATGAATATGAAATTAAAACAGCAATGGATTTAGCCAACTATATATTAGATACTGTTAACGTTGCTGTAGTACCAGGGGAAGCATTCTTTACAAGCGGTAAAATACGAATTTCATATTCAAACTCTATGGAAAATCTGGATAAAGCATTGTCTAGAGTTGAAGAAACTATAAGCAAGCTTCATAATTAACTTTATAAACCGTTCAGTATGAATATTAATTTATAAAAGAGATCCCGCCAAACATAAACTGGAACCCTTTGTCTAGGACACTATAAAAAAAGGGATTAAGCTGCATCTAGAAGATGATTCCTATATTGAATGAGGGCACTGAAAAAGTCCATTTATTAATTAGGCAGTATAAAGTTTGTTATTTAAGAACTTTATACTGCCTTTTTACTTTATAATTTAAGGTTATGTATGTAGGTGATTTTTCAAAAAGATTTCAAACCAAGAATCATTTAGTCTTAGTCCAATTATGGCAATTTACGATATAGTTGTTCCAAAGGATAATATGCTTGGTCAAATTAATGAACTTATTGACTTCTCTTTCATTTTAGAAGAACTGAAAAATAAATACTGTCTTAATAATGGTCGTAATGCAGTATCGCCTATTCGGATGTTTAAATACTTATTATTAAAATCAATATTTGATTTATCCGATGTAGATGTAGTAGAACGTTCGAAATACGATATGTCATTTAAATATTTTTTAGATTTGGCACCAGAAGATCCTGTTATTAATCCTAGTTCATTTACGAAATTTCGTAAGGAAAGATAAGATGAAGAATCGATTCTTAGCTTAATTTTTGAGGAGTAAGAAGAACACTTTTTTAAGGAGTAACACCATTTATGTTATACTTCCCCTAAAAAGATAGGGGAGCGGGAAAAGATGAAATGCCATAAGTGCGGAGGATAACCAAAATTACCCTTTAGAACACTATAATTCCATTCCGCAAATGGGTTTTAAAACAAACTATTACGAAATTTGGAGAAAACAAGAGAAATCGTGAGATTTTCCTTTCTATATAGAGGGAGTATAGTTGAAGAGTGTTGTTTAACTTGTGTTCAACAATCGGGCCATTTAATGGAATAAGACATCCTAACAAAGCTTTACCTACTAATTGACCTTTCAATCAGAAAACACACATAAATTTGTAATTAACCAAATTTATGTGTGTTTTTACTTCAATAATTGTTAGTTTGTGTTGCTTTTATGTCAAAAGCAAGACAAATTAAACAAAATGGTTATGCACTATAATTCATTAAATTTTTATTTAAAAGGGCACATATAAATGAATTTTTATATCTCCCTGGGATTAAAATTGATGGTATAAACCTAAAATTAACACTTTTGTTTGATTAATTTTTCCAAGGTGAATGTAATATACATTCACAGAAATTTTTTTGTTTATAGTTCGGTTCAAAGAATTTAACGACATCAGATTTAATATTACCAAAAGTAGTTTCTGGTTTGTGCTTAAAACCTTCATAAAATGCTGGAATAATATCTTGTTTGAAATTATTACGTGGGAATGCCTTTACAATTTCTTCTCTCAAGTCAGCTGGAAATTGTTCAAAACCTCTCCCTATAACATCTAACTCAACACCTGAGTTCAGTAATGAGACTTCAGATTCTTTATGTTCTGCTATACCAACTGTTGTATGCAATGCTATTGCATCCCATACAAGACGAATCGTCTCATCTGGAACTTGATAATGTTGCAAAAAGCTTCTTGCAGCATTTGCACCATCTACTTCAAATCGTAAATCTGGACTGCTATACTCTTTTGTTAACCCTAAATCATGAAATAATGCACTGATATACAGTAACTCTAAGTCATATTTCTTATTTGCCTTTTTTCCCGCAATGGCACCAAATAGAAATACACGATTTGAATGATTCCATAATAAATCATTTCCGTGCTCTCTCAAAATATCTCTTGCATCCTTTGCTAATATAGAATCCGGAATTTTAATACCTGCTACTTCATTAAGCATAATCTAAAACACCTTTCTTATTTAAAAGTCCTTTGTACAAAAGGCTTTCTTTATTGTAAAAGAGTATTTATCATTTATCTATTTAATTATTTCTATAATAATTATAGATATTATCTATCGTATGAGGCCTTTTAAAATTTCAATGGAATACTTTTCTACATTAAATTGCAGCTTCTCTATTTCATTTATTAACAACTCAATAAAACCACGTGTTGCATAATTTATAAAACTGTTCTTTTTCATTGTAAGCGAAACTTCTCCATTTAAAGATGGCTTTTCAATTCGTTGAAAATATAAATCACCTGTCTCATAAAAGTCGTATAGTGTACGTGAAACAACACTACAACCAGTCCCACTTCGAACTAGCTTTAATATAGATTCAATACTAGATGTCTCTACAATAGGTACTAATGGTTTACCAACCTGCTCGCTAGTCTTATCAAGTATTTTTCTACATTGATGCATTTTGGGAAATAAGATAAGTGGTCTATCTAATACAGTAGTGAAGGAAATACTGTTGTCACTACCTTTACTATTACTAATCAGATAAAACTCTTCATCATATAATTTAATAACTTGCAACAAATCGAGTTGTTTAAAGTGAAAACCAATACCAAAATCAGCTTGATTTTCTAAAACAGCTTTCTCTACTTGGTCAGTACTTTGAACTGAGACTTTAATATTTGGATATAAATGATTAAATTTTATACACAAAGTAGATATTAAATCCGTTATTTCTCCTGGTAACACAGCAATTTTTAATTCACCTATTTTTACTTTAGTAAATGCTTCAATCTGTGAGGATATATTTTGTAAGGAAATTTGAATTTTTACAGCTTCTTTTTGTACAATTTCTCCAACCTTAGTAAGTTCAACTTTCTTACCAATACGATTGAAAAGAGGAAACCCTATTTCTTGTTCAAGAACCTTGATTTGATGACTTAGAGTTGGTTGTGTAATTCCTAATTTTTCTGCTGCTTTTGTAAAATGTAGTTCGTTGCTCACCATTAAAAAGTATTCTAAATGCCGTAATTCAATATATACCATTCCTTTCAAGGGAGGTAATTCTTCTCCCGATAGAATTACAAATGTTGTTTGATTTATTCTGCTCATTATTTGGTACTATTTCTGTCGTTCCAGCCTACAAATCAAATTATTTTGTTTCAGCAGCTCGTTCAATTGTTTTTGGAAGTAGATCATCTAAGCCTACTCTAGTAAGGAATTTTGTTCGAACACGATCAGCAACTACTGAGGCCTCTTCTGATCCATCATCTGATGGATCAATGTGTACTCGATATGGTCGTTCACCTTTTGGTAGAGATACAATACGTACAATTTCATCAGATACCATAGATACATCAGCGTGCTCGGGGGAAATAGCAGCGAGCTTTTCACTTATTTGATCTATTAAACCTTTGTACTTAGCATCATATTCCTCTTGTACATGTTTGTCTTGTGGCTGACCAGCGTTAAGGAAATGATTCGTTCCACTTGTAAATGAACCTGGTACCACGATTGAAGTTTCTATTCCAAAACGGGCCAGTTCAGCCGCATAAGATACTGCTAATGAGTCCATACCTGCCTTTGCAGCAAAATAAGGCGCTAAGTAAGGTGGTGTTCCACCTTTTACACTTGAGCTAGACATCCAAATTATCAAGCCTTGTCCACGTTTCCGCATGTTAGGAAGCACAGAGCGATTAACACGTTGAGTCGATAACACATTTATATTGTACATTTCCGCTAGTTGCTCAGGCGTAAACGCCTCTGCTGGACCAACAACCATATGTCCGGCATTATGAATCAAGACATCAATATGATTATGTTCTGCTAAAATTTCTCTCACTGCAGAATCAATAGAATCCTGTGAATTCACATCCATTTCAATCGCTTTAATATTTACCATATGTTCGGACGCATAATCGTTAACCGCTTTTACTTGAGGAGCATTACGCCCATCTGTTTCCCGCATACCCGCATAGACAATATGTCCAGCTCTTGAAAGTGTTCGAGCGGTTAGAGCACCAAATCCACTTGAAGCTCCTGTTATAACTATGACTTTTTTTTCTTCACTACTCATTATCCATCCCTCCTAATTTAAATTATGCAAGTCCGCCATTTGAAAATATAACCTGTCCATTTATCCAACGTCCTGAAGTTGCTAAATATGTTACTGTGTCGGCAATGTCTTCAGGTGTACCTAGACGTTCAAGTGGTGCTGCTTTAGAAAGTTTATCGATTGTTTGTTCATCTTTTCTATCTAAAAATAATGGTGTTGCAGTTGGACCTGGAGCCACTGCATTAACGGTGATATCTTTACCACGCAATTCGCGAGCCAATATCATTGTCATTGATTCAACGGCAGCTTTACTTGCAACGTAAGCACCATATGTTGGAAATTGCGTGCGAGTAACAGAAGTAGAAAAATTGATAATTGCACCACCTTTGCGAACACGTCGCGCCGCTTGTTGGGATATTACAAAAGTGCCTCGAATATTTGTGCGGTGCATTTTATCTAAATCAGCTAAGTCCATCTCTGCGATAGGGCTGAGTAACATGATACCTGCTGTATTGATTACGACATCAATACCCCCAAATTTTTCTTCAACTATATCGAAAGCTTCTTGCATAACTTTTTCATCTGCAACATCTCCACCTATACTAATTGCTTTTCCACCTTGCTGTACAATCTCATCCACAATAGTATCTGCTCTAAGCTTATTGCTAGAATAATGCACAGCAACAGCAAATCCATTATCGGCTAATTTTTTTACTATTGCGTGTCCGATACCGCCAGAACCACCTGTAACAAGTGCAACTCGCAAATCATGTGTTTCAGTAGATGTTTTTTTCATGATATTTCTCCTTTGTTATTTAATAGTTAAGTTACAAATTATTAATATTGTAACTTAACGATAGGGTTATTATACACCTCTAAGTTACAAAGTCAACATTTTGTAACTTAGGAGTATATCCTGTATAATGAAACTTAGAATAAACAAGGAGGGTTCATATTGGCAATACTTACAAAAGAGAAGATATTTTCTGTCACAGAAGAAATAATACTGAAAAAAGGAGTGCAAAAAACCACTCTTTCTGATATTGCAAAAGAACTTGGAGTCACTCATGCCGCATTTTATAAACATTACAAAAATAAAGAGGACCTATTGCAGCAACTTGCACTAAGGTGGTTAAAAATGACTTCTAAGGAATTATTAGAATGGGAACCTCCCAAAGATATAAGTTCAGCTGTTGCACTTCACGACTGGCTCTGGCTTCTGGCTACTACAAAGAAAAAACTTTATCATGAAAACAAACGTATGTTTCGATTATATACGGATTATTTAGAGGGTACTCAAATCCTCGTTAAAGATCACTTAAAACAATTAGCGCAAAAAGCAGAATCCATTAGTGGATTAAAAAAATCTGGCCCTGCTATTATTACAGCATTTGTATATTTCCATAATCCATACTTTGCAGACCGTTGGGATAATGAGCTTTATAAAGAGAGTTTTGAAGACGTATGGAAACTAATTGCTAACAAACTGCCTTAAGTTAATGGAAGTCCTTTGAAGAAGAAAAATAAATCGTGATGAGGTCATGAATACCCGCTTTTCGCTTTTATTCAAAGCATATAATCGAGATAAAGAAATTCCTAAATTATTATGAAGGTCCGTATGACCGCTACTAAAAAATTAAAACTATATAGTTCGATAGGATATAGCATTTATGATGAGGAAGTAATACATAAACCAAATAGTAGTAATATAAAAGTTGTTTCTATGATGAAGCAACTTTAGTTGTTGAGGTAACGGATGCGTTTCTGGAACAAATGGAAATGCCTTTTCTTTTTATGGTAACTGGGCAGAATAATTTGAACAATGTATGATAAAGTAGACTAAAAAAACTGGGGGGTAATTTGATGATAATCGGTCAAATCACGGAGATTGTTCGTCATCCTGTGAAATCTTTTTATGGAGAGAGCGTACAGAAAACAAGAATAATGGAATATGGCTTGTACGGAGACCGTAGCCATGCTTTTTTAGATGAAACAAGACCAGGAAAATTTTTAACAATAACACAGTTTCCAGAAATGGTTCGATATAAAGCGAGATTCGTAGGTAAAGAGTTGGTGAATGAATACCCTAGAGTCGAAATATTGACACCTGAAGGTAAGACTTTTGAATGGGGGGATAAAGAATTAACGAATGAAATTGAACACAAATCGAAACGGAAAATTTCTCTTGTTACATATCCCCCTACTTACGTACCTTTAGGAGCAATTGAAGAAGAACACATTCAACTTGTTACTGACGCTTCATTAAATAGATTGAAAGAAATATGGGGAAAATCAGAGATTGATTATAGACGTTTTCGACCTAATTTACTTATATCATTAAATGAAAAAATCCCCTTTATAGAAGATCAATGGTTTGGCAAACGAGTCAGGATAGGGAATAAAGTTGAAATAGAATTAAAAAGGCATTGTGAAAGATGTATGATTATTACCGTTAATCCTGAAAATGCAGAAAAAGATGCGACTTTGTTAAAAACAGTTGTAAAAGAAAGAAGCAATTTTTTCGGCGTATATGCTTCTGTTATAAAAACGGGCGAAATTCATGTGGGTGATGATGTCCTTCTTCTTGAATGAAGTTTTGATTGACAAAGAATAAAAGAAATAAAAAATATTTAATTAATTGACGTTGCCTATTTAAAGATTGTGAAAAAATGTACTACAAGTAACTGGTAGTTTTAGCACAATAACAAAGGAATAATTTTTGCAGCATTTTCTCATTTTCCACTATTCATCAATCGGCGCTTTTCTGTAAAAAGGAACAGCGCTTATTTTCATTATAGAGCCAAATTGTTGAATAGGAGTTACCGATTTAACCATTTTATTAAGAGTTTTTTTGGTTTAAAATTAATCGCGGCGAACCGTACCATAAGTAAATGAGGTTTTAAAATCCCACAATTACTGGTTAGAAATAGTTAGCCATGCTCTACACTAGGGGTTAAATTTTAATTTACTAGACAATTGGGGTTTTTTTATATGAATAAGTTCAAAATATGCAAGGTAAATAACTAAATCTTGTATATTTTCGAAGAGTATACCGATGAAGATTCTATTTGTGAATAAACGGATACTTGCTAGACCGGAGTTGATGGTAGATGAGGACCTGTATTAGTGTCAATTGTTTCAATAATTAATGAGTAGTTGCACTTAAATTATGGGGATACAATAAGCATGGTCAAAACACGTTCCTTTATCTTTACGTAAAGTGCTTAATCATAATTACTCACATACTGACCTGCTTTTTAATTTGTAAATGGAAAAGAAATAAATAAGATTGGACATAACAATTATATTTCATAATTTAGGTGCGCCTGCATATAGAGTGATAATTACTCATTATGTCTAAATTTTCCAGTACTGCAACATGGAGGCAATACAAAAACAGAAAACACTTCACCTTTAAAAGGAGAGAGGATTTATCTATTACTGATGAGTTCTCACTCTTTTTTCTATTAATGTATGTCATAAATGAACAACAAATCTATTTCAATTCTGAGAAAAAATTTTTTTGTTGCACGAATGAACGAAAATGAATCGTATTTAAAGTGAAGGAGGTTGAGTATGAAAACGTTCGCCGGCTTACGTGTTCATGAGATTGTTCAAATTTATAGCGACACCTTAATACGAATTGCTGTGCAGCAGACAAAAAATATGTCTGAGGCGGAGGATATTGTTCAAGAGGTCTACATGACACTGATGAGACAGAAAAAGCCCTTCGATAATGAAGCACATTTAAAGGCATGGCTCTTCAAAGTGACTTTTAATAAATGCAAGGATTACTTTAAGTCTTCTCGCGTCAAGAGGACGGTACCTATAACAGAAGAGATGACGTTTGTCGCAAAAGAGGAACAGATTGTTCTCCCTGAGATTTTTGAGCTTGATCACAAAGAGAGGGCCATTGTTTATTTACATTATTACGAGGGCTATACGACTGCAGAAATTGCCAAGCTATTAGAGATGAAAGTAAACACGGTAGGCTCAAAGCTGAGAAGGGTACGAATGAAGTTAAAAAGTATTTTAGAAGAAGGGAGTTAAGTGTGATGAATGCTTATAAGAAAGTGATGAAGCAGATTCATGCTTCCGAAGAATTTAAGAGCAAAATGCAAAAAGAGATGATGGAATATGAACAAAAAGAAAAGAGGGTTATTATGAAAAATATAAAATTAATGGTTGGAAGTTTAGTAGCTTGTGCTGTGATTGCTATAGTTGCTTTAACAAATACAAACAACGATGCAGCGTTAGATTTGACGGAAAGAATTGTGGTTGATAATTCAGGTCCTGCTGCAAGTGTAATGCTTAATATCGAAGGAACCATAACAGAAGTTGGAGATGACGGACTGAGCTTTACGTTGGATAACGGAATGGAAGTTGTGATTACAGATGAAACAAAATTGGGGATAGATGGTCCAACAGCACCGCCTAAGGAAGAACAGTTATTTGAGCCTACATTTAGAGTGGGTAATCTAATAGGCGGTTTTACGGAGGATACATCCGCAGATCCAGTTACTGCAGCAGCAATTTATACTAACTGGAACTTTGAGAATCCTATTCGATAAGGTTCTGTTAAATTTAAAATTTTCAAGTAGTGCTTTGGATGACCGCAACTAATTAAATGATACGTTTCTTTGAACTAAGGAAAAACCTCTCTTAATTCCCTTTAATTAAGGAATTTCACGAGAGGTTTGTTTTATGTGTTGCTCTTCGAAAAATATTTCCGGGTATCTTCACGTATTTGTTTGGGCAATACACGATCAAGCTCTTCGTTTAACCATGAAAGTGTTTTACTACGTAATTCATCACGCATTTTTTCTTCCGCAGAGAGCATTACTAAATTGATGGTGCAAAAGGAGGGAGCAGAACAGCAGCTTTCTCTATACAAATAACCATTATCTTTAATATTTTTACATTGGAAAATAGGCTTAGGACCTTCAACTGCTTCAACTACATCCCAAAAGGAAATATCTTCTGGAGACTTAGATAACCTATATCCTCCCTTTACTCCGGGGACAGAACTTACAATACCAGCCTTAGATAATTTACCGAAAACTTTTGAAAGAAATGTCTCAGAAAGTCCTTGGAATTCTGCCAAATCCTTGATCCCAACACTTTCCTTGGAAGGAACATCAATTAAATAAACCAGACAATGTAAAGCATATTCAACTCCGACACTATATTGCATATAAACTCACCTACTTTTGATTAAGGACTATCAATTTGTATCTTAGGAGTATTTAGAGGTCTAGTCAAATAGAAATCTCTTTTGGTAAATTTTATTCATTTGACAAAAATAATTATAGTATATATTATAGACAATGTTAATCGACGATTAAACGAGTCTTTAATTAGTGTCTAAAATTCATTTTAAAGGAGAAATACAAATGAACAAAACACTTATCATTAACGCACACCCCAAAATAGATGATACTTCTTCAGTAAGCTTGCAGGTTTTTAACCACTTTTTAAAAGCTTATAAAGAATTAATTCCTGATAGTGAAGTAATTGAACAGATTAACTTGTACAGTAATGTAGTGCCTATGATAGATAAAACGGTTTTAAGTGCATGGGAAAAACAACGAAAAGAACAGGAACTAACTAGCCAAGAACAAAAAGTAACGAAGCGCATGTCCGAGGTTTTACAACAATTTAAAAGTGCAAATACGTACGTTATCGTGTTACCTGTGCATAATTTCAATATTCCATCAAAGTTAAAAGATTACATGGACAATATTATGATAGCACGCGAAACTTTTAAATATACTGAAAATGGGTCAGTGGGACTACTTAATGATGGACGAAGAATGCTTGTCATACAAGCAAGTGGATCAATCTATACCAATAATGATCGATATACAGAAGTTGAGTACTCTAATAAATACCTGAAGTCAATGTTCGTTAATTTCCTTGGAATTGAAGATTATCAAATCATTCGCGCACAAGGAACTGCTTTACTAAGCCCAATTGAAGTATTACAAAAAGCATATAAAGAAGCGGAAGAAGCTGCTTCAAGATTAGCGGCTGAATTAATACTGTCTTAAATAAAAAGAAATATTAGGAGGAATTAAATTGGAGCAACGAATTGATTATTACAATGTAGCACCAGAAGCACTTAAAATAATGATGGAAATGGAGAAGTATACGAAAACAACAGGTATAGACCGTAAACTTCGTGAACTTATAAAAATTCGGGCTTCTCAAATAAATGGTTGTGCATATTGTCTTAACATGCATACAGCTGATGCTAGAAGAATGGGTGAAACGGAACAACGATTATATTGAATTAGTGCCTGGAGAGAGTGCACATTTTACACAGATCCAGAAAAAGTGGCTCTTGAGTTAACAGAATACGTGACTTTAATCCCGACAAAACGTGTACCAGATGAGCTTTATCAACGAGTACGTGAACATTATGACGAGCGACAATATGTTGACCTTGTACTAATAATTAATCAAATCAACAGTTGGAATAGAATTTCTATTGCAATGGGGAATACAGCAACTGAAAAATAATTATTCTCAACGAACATCTTATGGGTGTTAGGCACAGTTTGTAGACAAAATGCATCCAAATAAAGTAACAGGGGCTTATCTCGAATGAGATTTAGGCATTGATATTCCATAATCGGGCGCTATCTTTGAACAAGGATAGGCGCTCATTTTCGGATTATCCTAATCCGTCTTTGGGCAAGGGAGTATTCTGTCAAAAAATGATAAAAATAACTAACAGCAAGTATTTAATATATCAAAACTTATATTTTTTAATATAGATGAATAATGGAGGAATTATATTGCTCAAGCCCAAATTATGGACAAAAAATTTTATTAGTATTTCAATAGCTAATTTTCTTACCTTTACAATATTTTATTATTTATTGGTTACTTTACCGATATATGCCTTGCAAGGACTAAATGGTAATGAAGCGGAAGTTGGGCTAATTGTTACAATTTTTTTAATTGCAGGTATCATTACTCGTCCATTCGCGGGCAAATGGATAGAAAGGATTGGAAAGTATCCTGTTTTTTTGACAGCTTTCTTAATAGTTTGTGGTTCATCTTTTTTTTATTTTATAACGCAATCGATCACTACACTACTTATTGTTCGCTTTTTCCATGGAATTGGATTTGGAATGGCAACTACAGCTACCGGAGCCATCGTAGCAGATCTCATCCCTGAATCACGAAAAGGGGAAGGGATGGGCTATTATGGACTAACACTCAATCTTGGTATGGTAATTGGACCTTTTTTAGGGTTAACTATTATGCATCACGGAGGAACAAATCTATTGTTCTTCATTAATGCTTTATTGGCACTAGTTGCTCTGATTGTCGCCTTATTTGTTCGGATTCCTAAAAACACTGTAACACAAGAAGTCAAAAAATTAGATTCAAGTAAAGGAATAAAGTCCTTATTTGAGGGTTCTGCTATTCCCGTTTCATTAATTTCTGGATTTTTTGCTTTGGCTTATTCTGGAATTATTTCTTTTATGTCTGTATATGCCAAAGAGATTGGTTTAGTTGAAGCAGCTAGTTATTTCTTTGTAGTGTATGCTATCATCCTGTTAATTTCGAGACCTTTTACCGGGAAATGGTTTGATCTTTATGGAGCAAATAAAATTATCTATCCGGCAATTTTCCTTTATGCTGTTGGAACATATTTTCTTAGCGCTTCAACATCATTACTATCATTTCTTCTTTCAGCGGCCCTTATTGGTTTAGGTTGGGGAACCATCTTTCCAAGTCTTCAAACAATCGCCATTCAAATTGCACCGGTTGAAAAAAGGGCATTGGCTACGGCTACATACCTATCAACATTTGATTTTGGATTTGGAATTGGTTCCTTTTTATTCGGTCTCGTAACAGTAAAAGTAGGCTATAGTTCATTATATTTTTATAGCACTTTCTTCATTCTAGCCGGAATCGGAGTTTATTATATACTTCATGGGAAGTTTCATCACACTGTAAAATACAGGAAAATCCAATGAAAGAAGTAGTAAATAGATTAGAATGAACCACTTTGGATGCTTTTCCATTTTCATGCTAATATAGTGCATGAAAATACCTCTTTTAATGTCATATCAAATCTTTTTATTAATTTCCAATTTGATAATCGCCTTTCTTATTACACATGAAAGATTGTGAAATATTGTACCTAAACTATCTGGGCAGTTTAGTTGAAGAATCGTCTGTAGCTCCTAGTCCACAATCGGGACATTTAATTGAGCAACACCTTTAAAGAAAATTAGATATTTAATAAAAAAACTGCCAATAAAGGCAGTTTTTTTATTTACTCACTTTTTCATTCATTTTTTGTCTTTTATGCAATTGATGCTTTGTTCCCCAGTCATGCATTGCGTGTAAGATTGGTTCCAAGCTCCTGCCGTATTCGGTAATCGAATATTCCACTTTAGGTGGAACCTGTGGATAGACAACACGCTGAATAATATCCTCGTTTTCCAACTCCCGTAATTGATTAGTCAGCATTTTTTGCGTGATTCCGGGCATTCTTCGTTTTAATTCACTGAATCTTTGAGTACCGTTCTTCAATAAATGCAATAAGATAATTGGTTTCCATTTCCCGACTAATATGCTTAAAGACTCTTCTACACGACAGAATTCTGGTTCTAGATTCATCCTAATTACCCCTTTAGTATCATTTTGTATACTATACCACTTTTAAGTGCGTACTTTTTAAAATGATTATTATGAGTAATAATAACATCATTCAAAGGAAATCTAAAAACATTTTGGATAAAGAGAATTAAAGGGGAGGACAAAAAGGTGGATATGAATACTGTCTTGCTACATTAGTTGTAGCAATTCCTATAGCTCTTACGGGGGCAGGACAATATTCACTGGATGCTATTTTATTTTAAGGAAAGATAATTATATAAATGAAAGAGGGTTGCCATATGAGCCAGACAAATCAAGAGAAGTTTGAATTTGGTATCTATACTTTTGGAGAAATAATTCCAGATCCTATTACTGGAAAAATCATTCCTGCAGAAGAACGCATTCAAAATATAATCGAGACAGCGAAGCTAGCCGATGAAGCAGGATTGGATATCTTTGGCTTAGGGGAACATCATCGTTTAGATTTTGCAGTTTCAGCTACACCTGTTGTATTAGCAGCGATTGCACATGCAACGAAAAATATTCGACTAGCCAGCGCTACAACCGTATTAGGTACAGCAGATCCTGTAAGAGTATTTGAAGACTTTTCGACAGTAGATTTAATTTCAGGAGGGCGTGCTGAAATCATAGCTGGTAGAGGAGCATTTATCGAATCGTTCCCTCTTTTTGGCTATGACTTAGATGATTATCATGAACTTTTTGAAGAGAAGCTACAACTGTTACAAGAATTAAATAATAATGAACGTGTTACATGGCAAGGGAAGTTTCGTTCGCCATTAAATAATAGCGAGATTGCACCTAGACCAAAACAAGATAAGATTCCTGTTTGGAGAGGAGTAGGAGGTACCCCTGCAAGTGCAGTTCGGGCTGGGCAGGCTGGGTTTGGAATGGCACTCGCTATTTTAGGAGGTAATCCTTTTTATGTAAAACCATTAGTAGAAGCCTATCGTCAGGCTGGGATTTCGGCAGGACATGCAGAAGAGGATTTAAAAATTGCAATCACAAGCCATGGCTATATTGGCAAGACTGCCGAACAGGCTGTTAATGAATTTTACCCATATTATTCTAATTATATTGGAACGATGATGAGAAGAAATATTCCTAAAGATCAAGTGGCAGCAGCTGTTTCTAAAAATGATGCACTTGCTGTTGGAGGTCCTGAAGAAATCGTTGAAAAAATTCTTTATCAGCACGAATTATTTGGTCATAATCGCTTTATTATGCAGCTTGATATTTGTCAGCCGTTATCCCAGATTGCAAGTGCGATTGAATTATTAGCTACTAAAGTAATGCCACAAGTAAGACGAGAATTGAAAAACAAATAAATAAATATTCCAGAATAGGTCGCTTTAATTAAGTAATGAAAGAGCCCAATTTCTTATTAATCTACGGTGAAGTTGGGCTTTACTATTGGTTTGAAATTTATAATAAGATCCTAAGATCTTGAAGGAGTTTGAAATTTTTATGAAAAAGAAATATATTTTAATGATAATCGCTTTATTTATTGCCTCATTGAACTTGCGTCCGGCAATTAATTCAATCGCACCATTGCTCGAAACGATTAGAACCAGCTTAGGAATGAACGCCTCCGTAGCGAGTTTGCTGACCTCGATTCCTGTTCTTTGTATGGGACTCTTCGCTCCTGTAGCCGTAAAGTTCAGCGGAAAATGGGGTATTGAGCGGGTATTAGGATGGTCGCTACTTGTCATCGGAGTTGGTACTGTTCTTAGGTTCTTCACGAATTCGGGCTCATTTTTGCTTATTACCGCTTTTATCGCGGGTATAGGAATTGCATTTGTAGGACCGCTTCTTCCTGGATTTATTAAGCGCCACTTTCCTAAGCATGTGCCTTCGATGATAGCGATATACACGGTTGCACTTACTTTGGGAGCAGCATTAAGCTCGAGCTTGATTGTGCCGATGCAGAATAGTATGAACTCTTGGCAGAGCGCGCTCGGTATATGGGCGGTAATCGCATTCGTCGCAGTGCTATTATGGTGGTTGTTCGTTATGCGGAATATTAGACCGCAAGATCATCCTACTTCAACCGGCACGAAGACGAGTATGCCATGGACAAATAAGATAGCCTGGCTACTTACACTGACGTTCGGTTTGATGGCCATGCTATTCTATTCAGTCACAGCTTGGTTGCCACAGATTATTCAAGGGATGGGCTATAGTAAGTCCTACGCTGCAAGTGCGCTTACGATTTTCGTTGTTGTCCAGATTCCGGTAAGCTTTGTTCTGCCAATCATGCTTCGTAAATTCCCTTCACGTCGCCTTTGGCTAATGGTTGCAGCGCTGTCGGAACTCGTAGGGCTTGTGATGCTTGCGTCCTCCATTGCACCGTTGATTGCCACGATCTTTATTGGTGTAGGCGCCGGCGCATTGTTTTCTCTCAATCTACTACTGCCTTTGGACGCTACCGACAATCCACAGGAGGCGGCTGCTTGGTCGGCCATGACTCAATCAGCCGGCTATGTAATCGGGGCAACCGGCCCCCTTATTCTTGGCTGGATTCACGATGCGATGGATAGCTTCTCAACAGCAATAGCGGGGCTGATTGTGATTAACGTAGCGATGATGGGCTTGCAGATTGCCGCCACTACCATAAAAAGAAAACAACAATCGGAGAAATTAATGGCAATCAAAGAATAGTATAAGGCAACCTTATGGGACACAAATTTAGTGTTTTACGAAAAATCAGGTTTTTCTACTACTAGAAATTAAAACAGCATGTGTTTATAGATGGTCAGTTGATTAATAAACAACTATAAAAGGATTATGTAATAAAAGAGCAGCTGTTTCGATTATTTTTGCTGTGATTGCATTTTGTTATTGCTTCATTCTTAGCTTTGTATGCGCAAGAAATTAACCTTGTAAAAGCCGCTAGTACGTTCTTTATTCTTTATGCGGAAAGGAGAAAGGTCTACATGCAAGTACGCGATTTTATGATTCGAAAAGTAATTACAGCTAAGCATTCAACAACTGTCAAAGAATTAACTTCTATTTTAGAAACGAATCGAATTGGTGGTGTCCCAGTGGTTGATGATAAAGGAAATTTAGTGGGCATCGTTTCAGATGGGGATATCGTACGCTTTCTTTCCCCACATACAGAGACTTTTTATTTAGCTTACTATGTTACCTATTTAGAAGAAGCTCAAAAAATAGAAGATGTATTAAGAGAAAAAATGAATACCCCTATTGAGGAAATTATGGTTAAGAAAAATATTAAGACATTAGCACCCGATGATGACTTTGAAAGTGCCATTAGTTTAATATCCAAGCATCATTTTAAGAAGCTTCCTGTAGTGAATGGAGCAGGTAGAGTTATAGGGATTATAAGCCGTGGAGATATTATCCATAATTTATCAAAATCAATATTTAATGAAGAATCAGTCCAGGAACAATAGACTGAATACTCACCTGCACCCCATGTGTTGCCACATACACTCGGCGCATGTTGTATGCGGGGTCAGTTGATTAATAAACAACTATCAGAAAAGGAAATTACAAAATCGGCAGCCTAGGGAAAAGAAAGTCCTAGACTGCCGCTGTTTTATTGAACTATTGTTTTCCGTTTAACAATACGACCTAATTAAAGGTAAGTTGATATTCCACAATCGGGCGCGATTGTAGAGCAACACGGGTAGAAAATGATCAATCTTTTTTTTAATTGGATTCTTTTTACTAATTATAAAATAATGATTTGTAAGGTATTTTTGATCAAACTTTATTTCAAAGCAACAGCAGGCATGTCGTGGATTTCGTATTCCAAAATAAGCCAAGCAAACAAAAAGATGGATGGAGGAGGATATAATGAAAAAATAAAAGCAGCTGTTTCGATTCTTTTTGCTGTGATTTCATTATGTTATTGCTTAGTGGTCTATAAAAAACAAAAAAAATGAATTTTATATCATTTCATTTCTTCTATCAATCTTACTTAAACAAGCGTCAAATAGTCCCCACCTTCATGGAGGTCGGGACTTGATTTATTATTTAGGTAACTTGTTAAAGACGATACAAGTAACAGATAAGGTTTTTTGACCATGGCAGTAGTCGATCTATGGCTTAAAGCATCTTCTACACGACATAATTCTGGTTCTAGATTCATCCTAATTACCCCTTTAGTATCTTTTTGTATACTATACCACTTTTAAGTGCGTACTTTATAAAATATGCTATTAGATTCATAATTACATTAACAAAAATAATTTGAAAGTGGGGCAATAAATATGGAACAATATCAAATTAAAAAAGACGATTGAATCGAGTTTGGCTTAGATGATCCTCTTTCAAATCCACATACAGGACAGCGTATAACACAACAACAACGAATTCAAGAAATAATTGAAGAAGCAAAGCTTGCAGAAGAGGCAGGCATTGATTTCTTTGGTCTTGGAGAGTATTTCACAACTCAGGCACACACAGTTGTCTTAGGGGCTATTGTACAAGCAACTAAAAATATTAAGATATCTAGTGCTTCAACAATTATCAGTACATGGGACCCTGTACGAGCTTATGAACAGTTATTTGAAGAAAAATTTGAACTACTCAATAAAATTAAATGTTATGAAAAATATTGAGTTAATTGGTATAAAAATATTTCCTGAGATTAAAAAATTTACAAAGAAAGAAGCTGAATAACATGAAAGTACTAGCTATTTCTAGTTCAATTGTTGGGTCAAAAACGCGTACGGCTATGAATGTCGTCTTTGAAGAATTTAAAAAATCCTATGCAACTGTTGAGATTGAGTTAATTGATTTAGCGGAAATGGACATTCGATTTAGTGATGGTCGAAATTATTTAGAGTATGAGGGTGATACTGGACGTATTACAAAAGCTATGATGGAAGCAGATGCTATTGTGATTGGTACACCCATATTTCAAGCATCTATTCCTGCAACGCTTAAAAATTTGTTTGATTTACTGCCTGTGAATGCCTTACGAGATAAAATTGTCAGCATGGTCATTACAGCTGGGTCACCGAAACATTTCCTAATTGCTGAACAACAATTAAAACCAATTCTTTCATATCTGAAGGCGCAAATCGTTCAAACTTATGTCTTTATTGAAGAAAAGGATTTCCATCGTAAAGAAATAGTAAATGATGATATTTTCTTCCGTATTGCACGATTGGTGGAAGACACAGTTTTACTAACCGAAACCTATAAAAATATTCGAGAAGCAAAAGAAGCAGAATACTGATTTTAAAGAAATGATTGAACCATCAGTATTTTCATAGGTGATGGTTCATTGAAATACTGCAAACTCACAGAAAAAAATCAGAATGCCTGCTTGCCCAAATATACGCTAGGAGGGATTAAAAATGAATAAATGTGTGGTTAATCCCAGCTTTAAGAAAACAATAAGTATTTTGAGTAAACGTTGGAATGGCTTAATTATTTATACGATGCTAGACGGGCAACAGCGTTTTCATAGTATTGAATCTTCAATAGGAATAAGTAGAAGAGTACTGTCCGAAAGGCTAAAAGAATTAGAACGGCTAGGAATTGTTAAACGGGTTATCTTTCTAGAAACTTCTGTTCGAATCGAATATTCATTGACAGAAAAAGGTTTAGCCTTTAAGCCAATTCTGAATGAGATAGAGAAATGGTCAAATAAATGGGAGAGTACCGAGCAAACTAGCTAAATTTTTATTAAAAAGATAATGGTGCATTCTATCAACTTTTTAGTAATGATACTGTAGATAACTGCTGCCCGATTGTTGAATAAGGTATTTGGGAAATGATGTTAAAATGAGAAGAGCATTGTGAAGAAATATACTTAAACGAAAGGTCAGGTTAGTTTAAGATAAACTATGCAAACATAATTAAAAAGCAAAAAACTAAAGACCAGTATAGGCTTTAGCTTTTTCTTAAATCTTTATATTTTTTTCCCCAATCGTTGTTTTTGTGGGTAGGGAATCATATTTACTGTTCTTCACAATATCCTTGAAACAGGATACGTGAGAGTTAACAACTGGAATGACGTACAGGATTATTCTTTGAAGTAAATGTGAAGGCATATTCTAATATTTAACTCAAGGTTTTCTATAATGAAGAGGCTCCTAATTTTAGGCTGCTTCTTTTTTTGTTGAAGTAACAGGATTTGATAGAGTGAATACTGATGCTTTGGCATCCCGTCCTCATTGTTACGAACGGTGTGCTAGAGTTCAATAAGTGCGAGCCATACTCAGCAGCCACTGATTTTCAACAATCGGGCGCTTTTCTGAAATAAGGAAAGCGTCTTTCTTCATGAAAAGGGCCATTTAATGGAATAACTCTTTATAGAAAAGTGGAAATTGTGAAGAACTGTACTTAAGCTAACAGGCAGAATAGTTGAACAAGGATTTATATAAGTTTTGTAGAATTGTAAAGTATAGGACAGATTGAGCTTCACCAGGTATTCGAATAGACAAATAAGCTGAACATCGGATTAACAATAATTCAATTGAAGTGTTCTAATCATTCATAAAGCTAGGGTTGCTATCTTAGAAGTAAGAACAGACTTGACAGTACCAAACAAAGACAAGGAGTGAAGTTATGAAATTTCTGCTTACATCTGGAGGCATCAATAACAAAAGCATACACGACGCGCTGGTTGACATGCTGGGCAAGCCGATTGCTGACTCCAACGCCCTGTGCATCCCCACTGCGATGTATGGACACCCTTGGGTTGGCCCTGGCGTTAAAGCCTGGCAGTTCATCAGTGGGAAAGAAGAGAATCCCATGGTCGACCTCGGTTGGAAATCCGTCGGCGTGTTGGAGCTCACAGCGCTTCCAAGCATCGACGAAAACCGCTGGATACCACTGGTTCAGGAGACAGATGTACTGCTGGTGTCAGGCGGCGACGCCCTTTACCTGTGCCACTGGATGCGTCAATCCGGGCTGGCAGACCTTTTACCGTCACTGAACTCAGTCTATGTGGGAATGAGTGCTGGGAGCATGGTGTTGGCACCTAACATAGGGGAATATTTCGTTGGCTGGACTCCACCAGGCGGTGGTGATGAAACACTGAGACTGGTTGATTTTTCAATCTTTCCGCACCTGGATCACGAGATGCTCCCGGGAAACACCATGGCTGCCGCAGAGAGATGGGCAGCCGGGATGCAGGGAACTGCGTATGCGATTGACGATCAAACCGCAATCAAAGTAATCGAAGGAGCGGTAGAAGTTTTATCCGAAGGGCATTGGAAACTGTTTACACCTTGATCATACTATACGCCCGTTTCTTGGTATAATCTCTTGGAATAGTGGGCTAGTTTGAAAATAAATAGAAACTTAATGGCGCGATTCTTCAATATAGAAGAATCGTTTTTTCTTACTCCACTAAAGGGAGCGATAATCCAAGAAGGATTATCGTTTCTTTATGTTGAACTCTATTGAAGTAACAGGGAGGATAGTTTAATTAGGCAAGCCTTACTTTGGGAAGGAAGTAAGGCTTTTTTGTAAATATTTGCACTCAAAATTTTAATCTTCTTAAATGTACCAACTTTGTGAATCTTTTCACTTAAACTAACGGGGGCGTTTCTACAATAGGAGGAGACGCTTTTTCACTAACGGGGCATGTTAGTTTAACAAAGGGAATAGTGGTAAAATATTACACAATTGATGTCTGGAGGCTTTATGGAAACGATTATTATGATTTTGTTCGTATTTTTAGTTTCTATTTGTATTGGTTCGGTACTAAATATACTACTTAAGACAACGAAAAAAAGGGATTGGCTTATTACATTCTTAATAAGTTTAGGTTTATCAATAATAATAGTGCCTCTTTTAAATACATTTTAAAAACATCATTTTGGCTGAAGATTAACAGATACCTATTGAAGTAACGGGTGCTTTAGTTCAATATCGATCTTCAACAATCGGGCGCTTTTCTGAAATAAGGAAAGCGTCTTTCTTCATGAAAAGGGCCATATAATTGAACAACACCTTTAAAGAGAACTGGATATTTATGTTAATATATAGGTGATATTGTGAAGGAATGTACTTAAACTCCCATGCGGTATTTAAATTTATGAAAAGCCTATCAAAAATTCTAGATAAAGAAAGTATTCTTACTGGTGAAAACTCTCCTGAGTATCCATTGGTTACAGTTAAATCAGATGGAACAATTCATATCAATATTTAACTGGGTGCTTGTTCAACTAACGATTCAGTTTTTTTGCAGAGAAGTAAAGATTGATGTTCAGCTTTATTACATACATCTTTATTAAATTACCTGTTTGTCCAAACAAATAATTTAAGTGAGAATATTTTTATTGTATCTTATTTGAAAGGAGGTCACCATATATGGGTGTAATACCTTGTTCTTCAACAATAACTACAGAAAGTGGAACAGTGATAATGACAACATTTTCTCCGCTTAATAACACATTTACAATTACTATAAATCCTAGTAGCCCCTTAGTCACATTCTGTATAGATTTACCTTGTGTATCTTTTGGAGATTTTACTTGTACAGATGGATTTGCTTGCGAAGGTATTTGTACTACTGCCCCAGGTGGCAATGGAATTGGAGCTAATCCCCTTCAAACTACCGCTACACCATTGTCATTCACGTATACGTTTAACAGCAGCGTAACACTTACTGCAGGAGCAGCTTCTGCAAATTTCCTTTATAGTAATGGGACATCAGATTCTAACGTGCAATTACCTTGTGCTCCTGTATGCTCCTAAGCCTCACTAAATTTAAATTAGACTTACTTGAGGGATGTCTATTATTTTGAAAATGCAAGTTTTATTAGAAAGTCACACGATAAATTAGTTCTTTGTTCATGTAACGGAGATCGGTAGTTTAATATAAGTAACTAATCCTCGCCATCACTTGGCGGGGTTTAGTTATTTATAAAATCAACGACAAGCCTTAACAGATAGAAATAGATACATATTGACGTAATGAGAAAACAACCAAATTCACAATGCCGGTGGATTTATTTGAAAAAATGTCTAAGGGAA